>JACVSB010000361.1 GCA_014534155.1 Thermoleophilia bacterium | reverse complement strand
GCTATGGCCTCTTCAAGGGGCGAAACGCCCGGATGTAGAGCGAGGACGTGCTCGGGCGTGCGACAAGGGGCGGAGTCTCGGACTCCGCCCCTTTCGCGATGCGCCGTCCGCCCGCGTCGCCGGCAAGGGCGCCCGTCGTCGTCCCCGTCATCCCCTCGAATACGCCCGCCGTCGCGTCCCACGACGGTGAACGACAGGGGGTGAGGAAGACGGGATCGCCCCGTGCCGGGAGCTGCAAGCGTCCCGCCGCAGTCGAGCCGGGAAGGAGGACCGGCTAGTCCGCCCCCTTCAGACCGAGCTCGTCCGCGGCCCAGGCAAGCGCGACGGCCGCCTGCGCGCGCTGGAACTCGCGGACGGTCGGCGCGCCGGGGGGAGCCGGGAGGCCCGCGCGCGCGGCGAAATAGCCGGCGACGAGCGCCGACAGCGCGCCCGCGTTCGGGAGCACGTGCGCCGGCTCCGGCCCTCCCTCGAGCCGCAGGCTCGGCAGCCAGAAGGCGACGTCGAAGCGACCGTTGCCCCGGCAGGCGAGGTTCCAGTCCACGAGGACGGCGCGTCCGGCGAGCAGGCAGAGGTTGTCACTTCGTACGTCGAGGTGGAGCAGTTCGTCCCCGCCCAGCTCGGCGGCGGCGCTCGCCTCGGCGAGCGCAGGCAGCGCTTCCTCGAGCCAGGCCCGCGAGCAGAGGCGCGTGGCGAGCAGGGGCTCGGGGCCCGACGCGACGAGCGGCCAGCCGTCCAGGCTCTGACGCATCGCCTCCAGGGAGTCGAGCCCCGCCGGCGGCGGCGTGGCGTGCAGGGCGCGGAGCGACGCGAGAACTGACTCGATCCCCGAGGGCGACCACGGCGGTGGCCAGTCCGCCTCGCCCAGGTCCTCGAGGACGAGCAGCGTCGTCCCTGCGGAGTCCCACGCGCCGAAGTACGCCGGCATGAACGGGCCGCGCACGGCCTCGTACACGATCCGCTCCTTGCGAAGCCATCCCGCCGCCTCGCTCGTGAGCGCGTGCTTCACGAACACGCGTCGCCCGTCGCCCATCCGCGCGCGCCAGTGGGCGTTGACGACGCCGTAGCCCGCGCTCGCGACCGGCGCCCACTCGGCCGGGCGAGCGCCGACCGCGGATGCCACCTCGTCCACGGGGAAGCTCGCGCGGACGTCGGGATTCATCTCGGGGTTTTCAAGGCGGGCACCCGGGGAGGCATGGAGAGATGGTCGCGCTGCTCGTCCTCCTGCTCGCGATCGTCCTCCTCGTCGTCATCGGCTGGGCGGTCGTCGGGCTCGCGATCAAGCTCCTCTGGTGGGCGCTCCTCGGCCTCGTGATCGGCGCGCTTGCCCGCCTCATCCTCCCCGGTCGCCAGGCGATCGGGTGGCTCGCGACCGC
>JACVSB010000393.1 GCA_014534155.1 Thermoleophilia bacterium | reverse complement strand
GAGCGCTCGTCCTACACGCCGGTCGCGGCCCTCGCGGGCGCGATCGTGCTCGGCGTCCTGCTCCAGGGGCTCGGCGGCGCGATCGGGAGCACGATGCGCGCGCGTCTGCGGTTCACGCCTCTGCGGACGCTCGACTCCCTCGGGGGCCTCGCGCTCGGAGCGGCCACAGCCCTCGCCATCGTCTGGGTGCTCGGCGCGGTCGCGCTCCACCTTCCCGGGCAGACCGAGCTGCGGCGCGAGGCGCAGCGCTCGCTCGTCCTCCGCCGGCTGAACGAGGTCGTCCCTCCGGCCACCGTCCTGCGCGCGCTCGAACGCGTCGACCCGTTCCCGCGGATCGCCGGGCCGCTCGCGACCGTCGACCCGCCGGACGGCAGCGTTCTTCGGAGGCCGGCAATCCGCCGCGCCGCACGCAGCGTCGTCCGGATCCTGGGGACGTCCTGCGGGCTCGGCGTCGCGGGGAGCGGCTGGGTTGCCTCGCCGCGGCTGGTCGTCACCGCGGCGCACGTCGTCGCGGGACAGGATTCGCCGACGGTTCAGCTGCCGGCGGGGGGCAACGTGTCGTCCAAGCCCGTCGCGTACGACGCCCGCAACGACGTTGCCGTCCTGCGGCTACCGCCGGGAGCGATCCGCGTGCCGCCCCTGACGCTCGTTGATGCCGAACCCGGGGAGTCCGTGGCAATCGTCGGGTACCCGGAAGACCGCGGGCTGACGGCGGCAGCGGGTCGCGTCGGCCAGACGACTCGCTTCCTCACGCGTGACGCGTACGGGCGAGGACCAGTGTTTCGCGAGGTGACCACCCTCCGCGGCCGTATCCGCCCCGGCAACTCGGGCGGGCCGGCCGTCGACGACCTCGGTCGCGTCCAGGCGACGATCTTCGCCTCCAGGAAGGGCAGCGACGCTGGATTTGGCGTTCCGGGCCGGCTCGTTCGCGCTGCTCTTCGAGACGCGACAAGCGTCGTCTCGACGGGCCCGTGCGCGCACTAGACGGCAGGGTTCCGCCCGACGCAGGCGTAAGGACACGGCGTGACCGAGGTCGAGG
>JACVSB010000080.1 GCA_014534155.1 Thermoleophilia bacterium | reverse complement strand
TGCAGGTCGATCTTCGGCCCGTAGAACGCACCGTCGCCCTCGTTCACGTCGTACGCGATGCCTCGCCGCGCGAGAGCACGCGCGAGCGCCGCCTCGGTGAAGTCCCACTCCTCGTCGCTCCCCAGCTTGCCCTCCGGCCGGGTGGAGAGCTCGAACCGGGCCTCCATCCCGAAGAGGTCGTACAGGTAGGCGGCGTAGTCCAAGCACCCGAAGATCTCGTCCTCGATCTCCTCGCGCGTGCAGAAGATGTGCGCGTCGTCCTGCGTCACGTGCCGCACCCGCAGGAGACCGTGCAGCGTGCCCGTCGGCTCGTCGCGGTGGAGCGTCGACGACTCGGCGAAGCGGAGCGGCAGCTCCCGGTAGCTGCGCAGGCGGCTCCCGAAGAGGAGCATGTGCCCGGGGCAGTTCATGGGCTTCAGGCCAAAGGTCTTGTCCTCCTGCTCGACGAGGAACATGTGGTCGCGGTACTTCTCCCAGTGCCCCGACGTCTCCCAGAGCTCCGTGTCGTAGAGGAGAGGGGTCTTCACCTCCAGGTAGCCGCGCCGCGCGTTCTCGCGCCGGCGCAGGTCCTCGAGCGCGTTCCAGACGACCATTCCCCGCGGGTGCCAGAGCGGCGAGCCGGGTGAGTGCTCGTCGAAGTGGAAGAGGTCGAGCTCACGGCCGAGGCGCCGGTGGTCGCGCCGCTTCGTCTCCTCCAGGCGCTCCAGGTACGCCGCGAGGTCGGCCGGGTCGTAGAAGGCGGTCCCGTACACGCGGGTGAGCTGCGGGTTCGACTCGTCGCCGCGCCAGTACGCGCCGGCGAGGGAGAGGAGCTTGACCGCCCGGATCGGCTTCGAATTCTGGAGGTGGGGGCCGCGGCAGAGGTCGACGAAGTCGCCCTGGCGGTAGAAGGAGATCTGGCCGTCCGCCGAGTCGACGAGCTCGACCTTGTACGGCTCCCCCTCCGCCAGGAAGCGCTCGCGCGCCTCCTCGCGCGAGACGTCGAGCCGCTCCCACTCGCGCCCTTCCTCGATCTCCCGCTGGATCTCCGCCTCGAGCCGCGCGAGGTCCTCCTCGCCGACCGGGGCGGGGAACTGGAAGTCGTAGTAGAAGCCGTTCTCGATCGGCGGCCCGATCGCGACCTTCGTGCCCGGGAAGAGCCGGCGGGCGGCCTCGGCGAGGAGGTGGGCCGCGGAGTGGCGGAGGACGGCGAGGGCGTCGGGATCGTCGCGGTCGCGCGTGGTCAGGATCTGGATCCGCTCCCCGTCGCCAAGCGGGAGGCGCAGGTCGCGCACCTCGCCGTTCGTGCGCACGAGGACGGCCTGCTCCGCGAGCCGCGGGCCGATTGCACGGGCGGCGTCGAGGCCCGACGCCCCGGGCGGGAGCTCGAGCTCGGAGCGATCTGGAAGAATCACGCGCACCGTGGCTGAGGATACTCCGGCCCCTGCAGAGCAAGACCCCGAGCAGACCGAGGTGGGATCGCCCGTCCCGGACCCCGAGGCGGACGAGCCGGGGACGGAGGACGTGCCGCAGGCCGACTAGCGAGATTCGAGCGGCCGGTGGCCCTATACGCCGCGGGGAGCGCGATCCTCGAGGGCGACGCGCATGAGGTCCCGGATGGACAGGATCCCCACGGTCCGGCCCCCGTCGACGACCGGCAGGTGACGGAAGCCTCCGTGGATCATGAGCGCGGCCGCGTGATCCGTGTCGTCGCTCGACTCGATCGTCTCGGGATGGCGCGTCATCCAGTCGGCGACCCTCGCATCCGGCCGCAGGCCGCCCGCGACCGCCTTCAGGAGGTCGCGCTCCGTCAGGATGCCGGCGAGCCGGTCGCCGTCCAGCACGACGACTGCGCCGACGCCGCGCTCGGCCATCCGCCGCGCGGCCTCGGTCAGCGCCGCCTCGCGCTCGATCGTGAGGAGGTCGCGGGTCATGTGGTCGGCGACGGTGTGCACGGCCGCGCGATCCTACCCCGCCTAGCCCCTATGCGACGTGCTCGGGCAGCTCCTTGCGCTCCGGCTCGAACTTGTAGCCGACTCCGTAGCGGGTCTGGATAAAGGTGTGCGCGGCGTCGTGGGCGTCCAGCTTGTCGCGCAGCTTGCGTACGAAGACGTCCACCGTGCGGTCGCGGCGCGTCTGCCTTCGGCCCCAGATCTTCTGCAGGAGCTCGTCCCGGGTCACCACCCGGCCCCGCTCGAGCGCGAGGGCGTAGAGGACGCGGAACTCCGTCGGCGTGAGCTCGGCGCTTCGCCCCCGGACGTAGGCCTGCACGTTCAGCGGGTCGATCTTCAGCTCCTCGACCTCGATCGGCTCGCCCCGCTCCTCGCCCTGCGCCCGCACTCCGCGGCGGGCGGCGGCCCGCACCCGCGCCACGAGCTCCTTCATCGAGAACGGCTTGACCAGGTAGTCGTCGGCACCGATCTCGAGGGCGTGCACGCGGTCGTGCTCCGTCCCGCGCGCGCTCACGACCACGATCGGCGTTCCGATCCCCTCGCGCCGGGCCGTCTCGATCAGCCGCCAGCCGTCGAGGCCCGGGAGCATGAGGTCGAGCACGCAGACGTCTGGGTGCTCGTAGCGCAGGCGGGCGAGGCCCGGCTCTCCCTTGTTCACCCACACCGGGTCGAACCCGGCCGAGACGAGGTGCCGGCGCATCCCGTCGCCGATCACCTCGTCGTCCTCGATGATCAAGACCTTCGGCACTCGCTCACGATAATGACGCGCGATGGAAGACCCAGGGGTCTCCCGGCGGTGAAGGATTGGTGAACGCCTGGTGAACGCGTGGCGGCGGCTGCGCCGCTCGGAGGAGCCTGAACAGGGAGCGGGCGAGGGGCGCGGGCCCGACGGTGAGCTCGCGCTGCAGGCCGAGCGGGGGCGAAAGCTCGTGGAGGAAAGCCGGGAGTTCGTGCTTGTGCTCGACCACGAGGACCGCGTGGTCGCCGCGAGCCGGCGCGCGCGGGAGGCGCTCGAGGGCCTGGTCGAGGGCGCCGCGGTGACGGACGAACTTCTGCGCTCCGGCTCCTCGCGCACGCCCTTCCGCGTTCCCTACGACGTGAACGGCCGGCGCGAAACCCTCCTCTACGTGAGCGACGCGGGCGACCTGGCGGCGTACGAGGAGCTGCGTGCGGGCTTCACGGCCGCGGTCTCGCACGAGCTGCGAACGCCGCTTGCGCGGCTCCTCGCGCTGCTCGAGACGGCGCTCCTCCCCGACGCCGACACCGAGGCGCTGATCGAGCAGGCGCGCGCGGAGATCGCCGAGATCGGCGAGCTGATCGACGACGTCTTCTTCCTCAGCGAGCTCGAGTCCGGCCGCGAGGTCGTCGGCCTCGGCTCGACGCCGGTCCGGCCGATCCTCGAGGACGCCGTCGGGCGCGCGGCGGAGCGCGCGGCCCGCGCCGGCGTGCGGCTGACGGTCGCCGGCGAGGAGGGAGTCGAGCTCCCGCTGCGCCCGCGCATGATCCGGGTCGTCGCCTCCAACCTGGTCGACAACGCGGTCCGCTACGCCGGCGCGGGCGCGACGATGACGTTCGCAGCCCGCCGCGTCCAGGGCGCGGTCGTCCTCGAGGGCGCCGACGACGGCGCGGGCGTGGGGGAAGCGGACCTTCCGCGCCTGTTCGAGCGCTTCTACCGCGGCGACCGGGCGCGGACGTCGCGCGGCACGGGCCTCGGCCTCGCGATCGTGAAGCACGTCGTCACGGCCGCCGGCGGGCAAGTCGAGGCAGAGGGCGGGCGCGGGCGGGGGCTGAAGATCCGCTGCATCTTCCCCGCCGCGCGCTGAGCGGCGACGCCGCGGCGCGGCCGCGAGGCCCAAGCGGCGTCGTTCACCAGCTGTTCACGGAGACTTCACAACCTTTCAGCCCACGGGCTTCGCCACTGCCCGGACACTCGGGTCGGATGAACCGACGCGAAAAGGAGAACAGTGGGATTTCGCCTCAGCCCCAGGCCGATCCCCCTCGTCCTCGCCATCTCGTTGCTCGCATTTGCGGCCGCGGGCTGCGGGCGCGACAGCGGGGATGACGCAGGCGGGGGCGCCGCCGCGGCGACGAACGGAAGCGGCGACGCCGGGGAGAAGTTGTCCGGGCAGATCGTCGCCGACGGCTCCAGCACCGTCGCGCCGCTGACGACGGCGGCCGCCGAGAGCTTCCGCGAGGAGCAGGGCGGCGTCGACGTCACGGTGGGGACGTCGGGAACCGGCGGCGGCTTCGAGAAGTTCTGCAGCGGCGAGACCGACATCTCGGACGCCTCGCGCCCGATCAAGGACGACGAGGAGGCGCCCATCTGCAAGCAAAACGGCGTCGAGTACACCGAGTTCCAGGTCGCGACCGACGCGCTGACCGTGGTGGTGAGCTCCGAGAACGACTGGGCCGACTGCCTGACGGTCGAGCAGCTGAACGCGATCTGGAAGCCGGGCTCGAAGATCGAGAACTGGAGCCAGGTGCCCGGCGGCGACTACCCGGACGAGAAGCTGACGCTCGCCGGCCCCGGCACGGACTCGGGGACGTTCGACTACTTCACGAACGAGGTGAACGGCGAGGAAGGAGCGAGCCGATCCGACTACACCGCGAGCGAGGACGACAACGTGATCGTCCGCGCGGTGGAAGGGGCGAAGGGCGCCCTCGGCTACTTCGGGTTCACCTACTACGAGGAGAACGAGAATCGGCTGAAGGCCCTGGGGATCGACGCGGGCGACGGGTGCGTCGACCCGAGCGTCGAGGCCGCCCAGGACGGGACGTACAAGCCGCTCTCGCGCCCGCTCTTCATCTACGTGAAGAACGAGGCGCTGCAGCGCCCGGAGGTCGCCGGGTTCGTCCGCTACTACATCGAGAACGCCCTCTCGATCGCCGAGGACGCGCTCTTCGTCCCGCTCACCGACGAGCAGGAGAGCGAGCAGATGAAGAAGCTCGAGGAGACGATCGGCGCCTAGTGGCGACACGCCACGCGGCACTCGCGACCGGCCCGCGGCCGATCCGGCTGCGGGCCGGTCGCCGGCGGTTCGGCGAGGACGCCGTCAAGGGCGCCCTCGCGCTTTGCGCGCTCGTCTCTGTCCTGACGACGACCGGGATCATCGTCGCGCTCCTCGAGCCGGCGGTCGAGTTCTTCCGCCAGGTCTCGATCGTCGATTTCCTCACGGGTAGGGACTGGACCCCGCTCTTCCGGCCCGCGAGCTTCGGCGTCCTGCCGCTCGTCACCGGCACGCTCCTCGTCACCGTCTGCGCCTGCGCCGTGGCGATGCCGTTCGGGCTCGGCTCCGCGATCTACCTGAGCGAGTACGCGCGGCCCGGCGTCCGCCGCGTGCTGAAGCCGGCGCTCGAGGTGCTGGCAGGGATCCCGACGGTCGTCTTCGGCTTCTTCGCCCTCGTCACCTTCAGCCCCTTCCTGCGGCGGATCGGGATCGACGTGGGCGTCTTCAACGCGCTCTCGGCCGGCCTCGTCATGGGCGTGATGCTGATCCCGACCGTCGCGTCGATCAGCGAGGACGCGATGTCGTCGGTCCCTCGCGAGCTGCGCGACGGGGCCTACGCCCTCGGGGCGAGCCGCCTGCACGTCTCCACGCGGATCGTCGTCCCCGCCGCCGTCTCCGGCATCGTGGCGAGCTTCGTCCTCGCCGTCTCGCGCGCGATCGGCGAGACGATGATCGTGCTCATCGCGGCGGGCGGGCAGGCGAGCCTGACGTTCGACCCGCGCGAGGCCGTCCTCACGATGACGGCCTTCATCGGGCAGACGGGGATCGGCGACGTCCCCACCGGCTCGATCGAGTACAAGACGATCTTCGCGGTCGGGCTCACGCTCTTCGTCATGACGCTCGGGATGAACGTCGTCGCGATCCGCCTCGTCCGCCGCTACCGGGAGATCTACGAGTGAGCGCCGTCGGCGCGACGGCCGCCCCGCTCGGGCGCCGCTCCCGCGGCGCGCGGGTGCGCGACGAGCTCTTCCGCGGCGTCCTCATGGTCTCCGTCACGGTCGGCTTCGTCCTGCTCGCGGTCCTGCTCGTGGACGTGCTCCGGAAGGGCCTTCCCTACCTCGACCCGCTCCTCTTCCAAAACGTCGCCTCCGTCAACCCGGACAAGGCGGGCGCGCGCCCGGCGATCCTCGGAACGATCTACCTGATGGCGCTCCTCATCGTCATGGTCGTCCCTCTGGGCGTCGGCACGGCGCTCTACCTGGAGGAGTACGCGGACCGGAGCCGCTGGTACAACCGGCTGCTCGAGGTCAACATCCAGAACCTCGCCGCCGTTCCCTCCATCGTCTACGGGATCCTCGGCCTCGCCTTCATCGTCCGCGGCCCGATCGGCCTTGGCTTCGTGCTCCTCTCGGGCGCGCTCATCCTCACGCTCCTCGTGCTCCCGATCGTGATCGTCTCGGCGCGCGAGGGCATCCGCGCCGTGCCGGGCTCGATCCGCCAGGGGGCGTACGCGCTCGGCGCGACTCAGTGGCAGGTGATCTGGCGCCAGGTGCTGCCCGCGGCGATGCCCGGCATCGCCACCGGCTCGATCCTCGCGCTCGCGCGCGCGATCGGGGAGACGGCGCCGCTCCTCCTCGTTGGAGCACTCACGTACGTCCCATTCGACCCCGAGCTCTTCGGGCGCTTCACGGCCCTCCCGGTGCAGATCTACCAGTGGATCTCGCTGCCGCGGGACGAGTTTCGAAACCTCGCGGCCGCGGCGATCATCGTCCTGCTCGCGATCCTCCTGACGATGAACGCGCTCGCGGTCTGGCTCCGCAACCGCTTCCAGAGGAGATGGTGATGACGATGGCGGAGACGGCTCCTGTGAGGATCTCCGGGGTATCGTCGGAGACGTCGAGCGGCCGTGAGCCCGCGCTCTCGGGCGCAGCGCGGGAGGCGCTCTTCTCGGTGAACGACATGACGGTCTCGTACGGGGGCGTGCCCGCGCTCGCGGGCGTCTCCCTCGACGTCTACCGCAACTTCGTGACGGCGTTCATCGGGCCCTCGGGGTGCGGCAAGAGCACGTTCATCCGCTGCTTCAACCGGATGAACGACCTCATCCCGTCGGCCTCGGTCGACGGAACGATCCTCTACCACGGACTCGACCTGTACGGGCGCGACGTCGACCCTGTGGAGGTACGAAAGCGGATCGGGATGGTCTTCCAGAAGCCGAACCCGTTCCCGAAGTCGATCCACGACAACGTCGCCTTCGGGCCCCGCGTGCTCGGCATGTCGGACAACCTGGATGAGCGCGTCGAGCGCGCGCTCCGCCAAGCCGCGCTCTGGGACGAGGTCAAGGACCGGCTGAAGGCGAACGCGTACAGCCTCTCGGGCGGGCAGCAGCAGCGCCTCTGCATCGCGCGCTGCCTCGCGGTCGAGCCGGACGTGATCCTCATGGACGAGCCCGCGTCGGCGCTCGACCCGATCTCGACGACGGCGATCGAGGATCTCATGCACGAGCTCAAGCGCGAGTACACGATCGTGATCGTCACGCACAACATGCAGCAGGCGGCACGCGTCGCTGACATGACCGCCTTCTTCAGCGTCCAGGTCTCGGAGGACGGCAAGCGGCGGACGGGCATGCTCGTCGAGTACGACGAGCATGCC
>JACVSB010000346.1 GCA_014534155.1 Thermoleophilia bacterium | reverse complement strand
CTCTGTGCGCAGGCGGCGAACACGGTGGCCAGCCGGGCCGAGGGCCTCGTCGAAGACCTCGGCGTCGTCTACCTGCACGTCCTCCTGCCGGACGACCTTGCGGCTCGACTCCCGTCCGTGAGCGACAACTGGGGCGGCTTCCTCGGGGACGACGAGGACGACGAGGACGACGCGAGAGAGCGGCACGCGCGCGCCGGCGGCGCGCGTGACCCCGCCCGCCGCGCGAACACGGCGGTCGGGCGGGATCGCCTCGTGGAGGACTTCATCGCTCTCATCGAACCCGGCGCCCGCGAAACGCTCTACTTCCTGCACGTGCTCCTCCCACACCGCCCGTGGACGTACCTGCCGTCCGGGAAGGACTACGGCAACACGAACGTCAGGACCTTCGGCCAGACGAGGCGCGGGTTCTGGACGCGGGACGAGGATCTCCTCCGCCAGGCCTACCAGCGCTACCTCCTCCAGCTTCGATTCGTCGACCGCCTGCTCGGGAGGCTCCTTGACCGCCTGGAAGCGACACGGCTCGACCGAACCGCACTCCTCGTCGTCTGCGCCGACCACGGTCTCGGGTTCACGCCGGGCGGCGCGCCGCGCGGCGTGCAGGAGGCGAACGTGCACGAGCTCGCGCCGGTGCCCCTCTTCATCAAGCGGCCCGGCCAGTGGCGCGGGCGCGTCGTCGAGCGAAACGTCGAGACGGTGGACGTCCTCCCGGCGATCGCGGATGCGCTCCAGATCCGGATCCCGTGGAAGATCGACGGCACGTCGGCGTTCGATTCGGGCCTGGACCGGCGTCGCCTGCGCTTCTCCGGCGTCGACCCGGTCGCGGCGGGGGAGCTCGAGCGTCGCAAGCACGCACTCGTTGAGGAACGGGTGGACGTCTTCGGGACGGGCGCGGACCGGCTTCGGCTCTTCCGAATCGGGCCGTTCGGCGACCTCGTCGGCCGGCGCGTCGCCGACCTACCTACCTCGGACGCCGGCGCGGGCGTCGCGGCGATCGATGAGCGCGACCGGTTTGCAAGCGTCGACAAGAGCTCCGGCTTCCTCCCGGCCTACGTGACGGGCCGCCTCGAGGACGGACGGCCCGGGACCTACCTCGTGCTGGCGCTGAACGGTCGCGTCGGCGCCGTCGTGCGCGCGTTCGAGCTTGCCGGCGAAACGCGCTTCGCCGCGATGCTCCCGGAAGAGCTTTTCCGAGCGGGCGCGAACGAGGTTGAGATCTTCGCTCTCGACGGCCCTCCCGCGGCGCCGGCCCTAGCGCGCCTCGCGGATGGGCCCTGACTTCTTCTCGGAGCGGCCTAGGGGGGATTCCCGACATCGCACGCCTGGCCCGCTACGCCGTCCTCCGCTACACGTGGGTATCGACGATCTCCATCATCCATCGGCGCAAGCCCCCGACCCCGCCGGAGCGCGGCGACTCGAACTGGACAGAACCACGGTCGCCGGACGCGACGGCGGGAGATCCGCGCGCGCGGTGTCTTGTCGGG
>JACVSB010000037.1 GCA_014534155.1 Thermoleophilia bacterium | reverse complement strand
GTTCACGTCCACGGTCTCGAGGCCCTCCGCCGCAGCGAGGTAGCGGTGCGAGTCCGGAAGCCGCTGCGCGTGCGCCGCGAGGAAGCAGCCCCAGTACGCGTTCACGCCATCGGTGGCGGTTTTCGCAGCAACTGCCGCGCGCGCGTGAGCCTCGAGCGCTGCTTCGTAATCCGAGACGAGCGCCGACGCCAGCCCGCAGAGGTACCAGGCTCGCGAGCCGAGGAAATGCCCCTCCTCGAGCCGGAGGGCGACGTCCCGGGCGCGCGCTTCTGCCTCGACGAACCGCCCGAGACGGATCAGCGCGTCGGCCCGGGCGAGCTCCGCTGACGGAACGGCGAGCGCGGCGGCGCCGCAGCGGTCCAGCCAGCCGAGGACGGTCTCGATGCGTCCGTTCGCGAGGAGCTCCGGCGCCGCCTCACCGAGCACCTCGGCGGCGGCGCGGAGGTCTCCCCCTTCCACCGCCACCGTGAACGCATCGCTCCAGGAGCGACGGCGGCGAGCGGCGGCGA
This sequence comes from Thermoleophilia bacterium, assembly GCA_014534155.1. Next base: position 9,968 of record JACVSB010000037.1, on the reverse strand, counting down.
GCGCGCTCGCGCGCAGGGTGGCCGCTTCGCCGGGGTCTTCCGCGGCCAGCCGCGCCTGCAGGAACTCCCGGAGAAGCGGGTGAAAGCGCAGGGCCTCGCCTTCGGCCTGGACGATTCCCTTCTCGCGGAGGTGGTCGAGGAGCGAAGCGACGTCAGCTCCCGCTGCGATCTCCTCACACGTCTCCCGGGTCAGCGTCGCGAGGACCGACGCGCAGAGCAGGAACCGCTGGATCGCCGGCTCCTCGCCGCGGAGCACCTCGTCGGCGAAGTACTGGTACAGCTTCTCGCGGAGGCGGCCGGCGGGGACGGCGTGCGGAGGCGCAAGGGCCGCGAGGCCGATCAGGGCCGGCCATCCCCCGGCGGCGCGCGCGAGGTGGGAGGCCTGCTCGTCGCCCCGGAAGGCGAGGACCGACGCCGTCTCGTCCCGGTCCATGGCGAGCTCGGACATGGTCAGCTCGAGGAGCTCGCCGTACAGGATCCGGCGCGCTGATGCCCATCCGGGGCGCTGTCGCGACAGCGCGAGCACGCGAAGCGGCGAGAGTGTGAGCAAACGGTCAACGAACCGCTCCACGAAGCGCGAGCCCATGACGAGGTGGTAGTCGTCGATCACCAGGCGGGCGTCCGGGGGCCACGCGGCAAGGTCCGGCGCGAGGACCTCCGCGAGCGCCCGGGCGGCGGTGTCCGGGGCCGCGGGGATGCGCGTACGCTGCTCGAGCCGCGCGCCTGCCCCGGGCAGGATCTCCCGGATCGCGATCCCGATCCCGAGTGAGAAGGCAGACACGTCGGCCGACGCGGTCGTCGCCTGGTACCACGCGACACCGTCTCTCTCCTGCGCCCATTCGGCGGCGAGCGTCGTCTTGCCGTACCCGGCCGGCGCGACGACGACGATGGCCTGAGCGCTGGTCTCGTCGAGGAGCCTGGTCAGCCGAGGCCGTCGCACGTGGTGCCGGAAGAGCGGCGGCGGGTCGCGGACTTCAGCGGGCAACGTACCGGCAGCCAATCCCACGCCGACAGTACTGCTTTGCCTCGAGCGCCGCCATTGTCCCTTTCGGCGGAGTCGCGTCGGCCCGCGCGAGCGCTCCGCGGCGACGTGCCCGACGCGGTTGACGGAACGACGAGGACGATCGGCGACCGGGAATCCGCGCCCGCCGTCCGGGCACGGCGGGCGCGGTGTCGTCGTCCCCCCGGGACGGGCTAACCCGGCGAGGACAAGGTCGAGTCGTCGCCGGGTGTCCGTCCGAGGTCGTCGATCTCGTGCGGGTCCTCACCCGTCGCGGCGCGGAACGCCGCCGGGATTTGGCGGCGGCGCGGGACGCCGAGCTTCGTCCGCAACGTGTCCGAATGCGCCTTCGCGGTCCGCGGCGAGATGCCGAGCCGGGCTGCGATCTCGAGGTTCGAGCAGCCTTCGGCGATGAGCCGGACGACCTGGCGCTGGCGGAGCGTGAACCGGTCCTCGTGGACGGTGAGCATGGCGCGATCCTCGCCGGTCGCGTGCGCGTTCGCAATTGTCCGAACGGCGTATCTCGACCCGTAAACCCGTCCCGCAGGACGGTTCCTCAGCGTCCTCCGGCCAGGAACGTGACCTCGTGGCCGCGCGCGTTTGCCGCCCGTGCCTCGTTCGGCGTCAGCGCTCCGACGCCGACCAGGAGCTCGAACTCGTCCCGGAGGTGGGTACGCATCATCTCCGGCCCATCGGTCGCAATGGTGAAGCGGACGCCGCGGTCGACGAACGTCCTCATCGTCTCGCGCAGCGCCTCCGCGTCGGCGAGCGCTCCCGTGAGCAGGTTGGAGCTGGGGCAGATCTCGAGCACCGTCCGCGCCTGCCGCAGGAGGCGCATCGTCGCCTCGTCGTGGGCGGCGAGGATCCCGTGCCCGATCCGCTCCGGGCGGAGGCTCTCGACGACCTCCCCGATCTCCGTCACGCCCTCGTCCCCTCCCTCCTCGCCGACGTGGATCGTCACGCCGAGACCCGCCTCCCGTGCCGTGACGACGAGCGGCTCCAGGTGCCGGTACTCGTAGCGGCCGGGGCCGGGTCGCGGCCCCGCAATGTCGATCCCGACGATCCCTCGCGCCCGGTACCGAATCGCCTTCTCGACGATGACCTCGTTCTGCGCGCGCGTGAACGTCCGGTCCATCATCAGGATGAGCCCCGCGCGCACCTGCGGGTACTCGAGGCCGGCCCGGTCGAGCCCTCGCGCGGCCGCCATGATGATGTGGTCGAGGTCGCGCTCGCCGCCCCGGTTTCGCTTCATCGGGTTGAACCGGAGCTCCAGCGTCGTGATGTTCTGCTTGCGGTAGGCGCCGCCGATCGCCCCGTGGACCGAGCGCTCGACTGCGAGGGGGCTCGACTGGATGAGCTCCGTCCAGCGGTAGATCGCGTCGAGCTGTCCCAGTCCCTCGATCCCGCGCGGGTCGACGGAGACGAGTTCGACGAAGTCCCAGTAGTCCTTGACGGGAAGCGCGATCCCCTGCTCGTGCGCGAGCGTCCACATGACCGCCGGGTCGACGGAGCCGCCCAGGTGCGTGTGTAGCTCGGCGAGTCCGCGGCCGCCCAGGTCGTCGACGACCGCGGCGGCTTCGGGCGCAGTCTCGCTCACGGCCATGCGGCCCGAGTCTACGCGGCCGCCGGTCCCGGCCGCCGGCACGGAAAGGGCGGTCTACCGGAGCGAGCGCGCGAGTTCGGTGACACGCAGCCGTTCGGCGAGCGTCTCGAGGCGGTCGAGCGGCTCTGCGCTGTAGACGAAGCGGACGTGACGTTCAGCCACAGGGCCGCCCCAACCGACCATCGCCGTCGCAGCCACGGACGCCTGCTCGAGCAGGAGCCGCGACGCCTCGAGAGCGTCGAAACCGAGGCGTGCGACGTCGAGCAGGAGCGACCAGCCGCCCCCCGGCCGAACGAACGGCCACTCCGGGAGGGAGCCGAGGATGAGGTCGCGGCGCCGCTCGAGCTCGGCGACGCACTCGCCGACATGGCTCTGGTCTCCGCGCAGCACGGCGGCGCCCGCCCGGCGGGAGATTCCGACCGGGGTGGTCGTGTTGTAGACGTGGACCCAACCGACGTCTTCCACGACCTCCGCGGGGCCCGCCACCCAGCCGATGCGCCACCCGATCATCCGGTGCTCCTTCGAGAGCGACCCGACGACGAGCGTCCGCTCCCGCATGCCCTCGAATCGGAGGGGGTGGACGAGCGGTCGGCCGTCGAAGAGGACGCGTTCCATGGCGGCGTCGTAGATCAGGAGGAGATCCCGCTCGCGGCAGAGGTCGCAGACGAGCAGCCACTCGTCCTCGTTCAGCGTGGCCCCCGAGGGCATCGACGGGCTCATCAGCACCATCGCCCGCGTCGCGGCGCCGACGGCCGCCGAGAGCGCGTCCCCGTCGAGGCGCCATTCGCCTGCCTCGACGAGGTACGGAACGAGCCTCGGCGTCGCGCCGGCCAGGTGGACGCGGTTCACGATCCCCGCGTAGGTGGGATCCGCGACGACGACCTCGTCGCCCGCGTCGACCGTCGCAAGGAGCGAGTCCAGGAGCCCTTCCATCCCGCCGGCCGTGATCACGATCTCGCGCTCCGGGTCGTAGCGCTCCCCGGTTCGCTCGGCGGTGAAGTCCGACACGGCGGCCCGGAGGTCGCGGTCGCCGGTGAAGGGGAGCCAGCTGTTCGCCTCGGGGCGCTCGAGGCCGGCGGTCGTCTCCGCGACGGCCTCGGGGGGAAGCGGCAGGTCGGTGTCGAGGTTCTCCATCCGGAGGATCGGCCAGCCGGGTCGCGTGGGGGAGGGGCGCTCGGCGGCGGCGGCGACGCGGTCAATCCCGAACGGCCGTACGGGCGCGAGCCGTTTCGCGCGCGAGATCACGCGTGTCACCCTCTCATAAGAACCCGGTTCCAGTGTCGCCCCCCGCTTCCGGGGTAGGCTCCGCGCGATGAAGATCGGCATCGTCGTCCCCTTCTCCTGGTCCTTCTGGGGCGGCGTTCCGGAGCACGCCGACCACCAGGCGCGCGCGCTCGCGGCGCGCGGGCACGAGGTCAAGATCGTGATGGGGCACGATCCGCCCGGCCGCCTGACGAAGGCCCTGCATCCGCGCGCCGGGCGGCACGAGCGTCCGCCGCCCTACGTGATCCCAGTCGGGCGCTCGGTCATCGTCCCCGCCAACGGCTCGCTCTCGAACATCGTCCTTACGCCCCGGTCACTGGGGCGCATTCGAACTGCGCTCGCCCGGGAACGCTTCGACGTCCTCCACCTGCACGAGCCGCTGACGCCCGTGATCTGCGTGTACGCGCTCGCCGCGGCCGACTGCCCGGTCGTCTCGACCTCGCACGCGGCGGGGGACTCCCTCCGCTGGTACCCCATGGGAAAGGTGGTGTGGGGGTTCCTCGCCGAGCGGATCGACCGCAAGATTGCGGTCTCGGCGCGGGCGAGAGAGGTGGCGGCGCGCTTCCTCGGCGGGCCCGTCGAGGTCATCCCGAACGGCGTGGTGGTGCCGCCCTCCCTCGGGGGCTACGAACGCGTCCCGCATGTCGTCTTCATCGGGCGAAACGATCCGCGCAAGGGGCTCCCCGTCCTGCTTCGCGCGTGGCCGTCCGTCGTGCGCCGAACCGGCGCTCGCCTTCGCGTCGTCGGCGCCGACCCGCTCTCCGTCCGCTGGCTCGTGCGGCGCGGGGGGTACGAGACGGACAACGTGGATCTCCTGGGTTCGCTCCCGGAGGAAGCGCTCACGGACGAGCTCTTGCGGGCGCAGCTCCTCGTCGCGCCTTCCGTGGGGCGCGAGAGCTTCGGCATGGTCCTCACGAGGGCCTTCGGCTGCGGGACACCGGTCGTTGCCTCCGACATCGACGGGTACCGCGACGTGGCGGGGCCCGAGACTGGCATCCTCGTTCCGCCGGGCGACGTGGACGCGCTCGCGCGCGGGCTGGTCGAGCTCTTGACGGACGATGAGCGCCGGCGCGCGCTGGGCGAAGCCGCGCGGCGGGTCGCCGAGGAGCGCTACTCGTGGAGCAGGATCGCCCGCCGGCTGGACGAGGTGTACGGCGCCGTGGCCGGTGCTCCCGCTGCTCCGCGCATCGCCGCATGAGGGCTCCTCGGCTTCGGTTGCCGGCGACGAGGCGAGGGCGGCTCGCCGTCGTCGTCCCGCTCGCGCTGGGAGCGCTCGCGCTCGCGGTCTGGCGCGCCCCCGATCTCGATGTCGTCGGCGAAGCCTTCGCGTTCGTCGACTGGGGGTGGGTCGCGCTCGCGATCGCCGCCAACCTCGCCTCGATCGGCCTTCGCTCCGTCGCGTGGCGGATCGTCGTCGACCAGGCGGTCCCGCCGCCCGCGCCGCCCCACCGGGCGGTCTTCGCTGCCTTCTCCGTCGGCCTGCTCGGCAACGCCGCGCTCCCGGGCCGCGTGGGCGAGGTTGCCCGCGTACTGGTGCTTGCCCGGCACGTGCGGCGACGAGCGGGCGCGTGGGCGACGCTCGTCGGCACGGTTCTGGCCCATCGCCTACTCGACGTCGTCGTCGCGATCGTGCTCGTCGTCTATGTGGTGTACGCGGCGCGCATTCCGGACTGGGCCAGGCCGGCGCTCGCGATTGCGCTCGGCGTCGGGATCGGCCTCCTGATCGCAGGCCTGCTGCTCGCGCGGCGCGAGAACCGGCTCGCGCTCGAGGGGCTCGGGCCGATCCGGCGCGCCCTGCGCCTCGCACGCCAGGGCCTCACGGTGCTCAAGCGTCCCACCCCCGCCGTGCTCGCGCTCGTCTTCCAGGTCCTCGGCTGGGCCACCCAGCTCGGCGCCGTCGCGGCGACGCTGAAGGCGTTCGAGATCGACGCTCCGGTCGCGGCGGCCGCGCTCGTCCTCGTGGTTATGAACCTCGTCATGGCCTTTCCGCTCTGGCCCGGGAACGTCGGCGTCGTCCAGGCGGCGGTCGCGCTCTCGCTGCTTCCGTACGGCGTCGGCTACGCGCACGGGTTCGCCTTCGGCATCGGGCTGCAGGCGATCGAGGCCGGCGTGGGAATCGCGCTCGGCCTCGTCTTCCTCGCCCGCGAGGGCTTCTCGTTCGCGATGCTCCGCCGGATCGAGGTCGCGGACGTCGACGTGGACGAGCGCGTCGAGCGGGTTGCCTAGCGCGCTCTGCTGTCCGGATTCGCTCAAGGGCGTGCTCTCCGCCGTCGAGGCGGCCGCGGCGCTCGCGGACGGGTTTCGCGGCGCCGGGGTAGAAGCGGCGGAGCTTCCGCTCGCCGACGGCGGCGAAGGAACGGCGCAGGCGATCGCCCTGGCGTGCGGGGGCGAGTGGCGGACGGCACGCGTGGCCGACCCGCTCGGGCGCCCCGTGGACGCGCGCTTCCTCGTCGACGAGGAGGGGCGAGCGGTCGTGGAAGCGGCAGAGGCGATCGGCCTCGGCCGTCTCGCCGCCGAGGAACGCGATCCGCTGCGAGCGTCGAGCCGCGGCCTCGGCGACCTCGTGCTCGCCGCGGTCGAGGCCGGCGCCGAGCGCGTCACCGTCGGCCTGGGCGGAACGGCGACCGTGGACGGCGGCGCAGGCCTTCTCGACGTGCTCGACGCGCTCCCGGTGCCCGTGACCGCCGCCTGCGACGTGGGGAACCCGCTCCTCGGTCCCCGCGGCGCCGCCCGCGTCTTCGGCCCTCAGAAGGGCGCGACCGCGGCGGAGGTGGACGAGCTGGAGGCGAGGCTCGCCGCCAGGCGGGATCTCGCTCCCTTCGCCGGGCTCCCCGGCGCCGGCGCCGCCGGCGGCCTCGGCGCCGCCTTCGCGTCCCTCGGCGCCGAGCTGCGCCCGGGTTTCCAGGTGGTCGCGGAGACCCTCGACCTCGAGGCGGCGCTGGCGAAGGCGGCCACGGCGGTTACGGGGGAGGGGGCCGTCGACCGCTCGACGGCGGACGGCAAGGTCCCCGCCGGCGTCGCGGCGGCCGCCGTGCGCGCCGGCGTGCGCTGCGTCGTCTTCGGCGGACGCGTCGAGCCCGGAGCACCGGCTGCGCTGTACGAGCTCGGCGCGACGGCCGTGCTCCGCCTCAGCGGAGACCCGGCCGAGGCGCGCTCCGACCTCGTCGAGCTCGGCGAGGCGCTCGGCCGTCTCCTCTTTCGCTAGACGCCGCGGAAGCGGGCCGCTTCCGTGTCGTGCTCGTCGAGCGCCTCAGCTTCGACGTCGCCGTGCACGGTGCCGACTTCGCGCTCCTCCTCCGCGCGGCCGACCCCGATCCGCTCTTCCTGACCGGCGGTCTGGGCGCTACCGGCGCCCGAGGCGGTTCCCGCCTCCTGTGGCGTCCCGACTGCGAGGTCGTCCGTTGTCTCCGCGCTCTCTTCGCGCCGCGCGCCCCGCAGCCAGTCGAGGAACCCCATCTCCTAGAAGACGAAGACGATGAGAAGGATGATCAAAACGATCAGCAGGATCGTGCCGATGCCGATGTACATGGACTCCCCCTTTCGTTCTGTACCTCGTACCCCGCGGGAGGAGGGGAAAAACGCGAGGCCGCAAGGGCCGGCGCCCACCGCCGTCCGGAACGAGTGGGTCTAGTACGGAGGCGGACGGTCGTAGCGGTCTTCGCGGACGACAGTGTCGCGCCGGCCGAACCCTCCCCAGCTCGACCAGAAGATCATTGACAAGAGGAGCCCGATAGCTCCGACGACGACGAGGATCACGCCGACCATGTTGATGTCGACACCCCTCGCGTCGACGCTCACGGCGAGCCACAGGATGAGTCCCACCGCGATCAGGAACATGCTCACGCCGATGCCCATTCACTGCCTCCTAGAGGGTTCCGTCGACAGCTTCTCTCCCCAACGGGATTCCCCTCCCCGGCGCGGTTGAACCGCTCGTCAGGCGCTTTGCGACTGAACGGCGCGCAGGCGGCGCGCCAGCGCCTGCAGGAGCTTCCAGGCGATCTCGGGGTGCTCCTCCACGAAGGGGCGGAACTCCCAGGGGGTGAGGAAGTACGTGCGCACGTCGGTCGCCGCGGTCACCGAGGCGGAACGGACGCCGGCGTCGACGATCGCCATCTCCCCGAAGTAATCGCCGGGGCCGAGGGACGAGGTGATCGCCCCGCCCACGCTCACGGTCGCGCTGCCCTCGGCGAGGACGTAGAACGCCGTTCCCTCCGACCCTTCCTCGACGATGCTCGTGCCCTCGGCGAACCTGCGTTCCTGGAAGCGGCTCGCGAGCCGCTCGCGGTCCCGCTCGTCGAGGTCCGCGAAGAGCGGGACGTCTCCCAGCAGGTCGGCGGGGGCGCGCGCCACGGGAGGATCCTAGCGCCCGCAGGGGGACGGGAACAGTCGCCGAACCTCCCTGTAATGAGCACCGAGATGCGTCTCGCATCGCGTGTCGAGCGCGCGCTCTCCTGGTCAGAGCAGGAACTACCCGAGCGCGAGCGGACGAAGCACGTGCACCGCCTCCATCCCTACCTCGGGAAGTTCGTCCCTCAGCTCGCGGAGTACTTCCTGCGTCGCTACGCGCGGCCCGGTGCGCTCGTCTGGGATCCCTTCGCCGGGTCGGGCACGACGCTCGTGGAGGCGAACGCCCTCGGGGTGCGCGCCGCGGGCTGCGACGTCTCGGAGTTCAACTGCCTCCTCTCGCGGGTGAAGACCGCGGGCTACGAGCGCGCGGTCCTCCTCGCGGAGGGGGCGCAGCTCGCGGAGCGGCGTGCGCGGCCGGCCGGTGGAGCGCTCCCGAACGGCTACCTGGCCCGCTGGTTCTCCCCGCGCGCGCTCGCAGAGCTCCTCGCCTTCCGCGCCGCGCTCGCCGACACCTCCTACGGCGACCTCTGGCGCGTCGTCCTCTCGCGGGCGGCGCGCTCGGCGCGGCTCGCCCGCCACGACGACCTCGATTTTCCGCGCGAGCCCGTTCCCGGGGAGTACTTCTGCTACAAGCACCGGCGGGTCTGCCGGCCGGTGGCGGAAGCGGACAAATTCCTCCGCCGCTACGTGGGCGACGCCGTCCGGCGGGTCCTCGAGTTCGACGCAATCCGGACGGACGCCGAGGTCACCGTGGTCTCGGGGGACGCCAGGGTCGCGGATCCGCCTGCACCCGTCGACCTCGTGCTCACGTCGCCGCCGTACCCGGGCCTGATCGACTACCACGAGCAGCACGCGTACGCGTTCGAGCTCCTCGGCCTCCGTCGCCGGGACGCCCAGGAGATCGGGCGCGGGCTCCGCGGCTACTGCGAAGGGATGGTCGCGGTGCTCCGTCGCGCTCGGCAGGCGCTGCGCCCGGGAGGTCGTGTCGTCCTCGTCGTCGACGACTCGCGCGGGCTGTACGAGGCGATCCTCGCGGGCGCCGGCCTCCGGGTGGAAGAACGCCTGCTCCGCGAGGTCAACCGGCGAACCGGACGGCGCGCGGGCCGGTACTACGAGGAGGTCCTCGTCGCACGCCCGTGAACGCCCGGCCGGACGAGCGGGTGTCCTCCGGGGACGGCGATCTGCTCGATCCAGTCGACGCGAAAGCCGGCGCTCGCGACCGCCGCAGCCGTCGCGCGGTTGAGGTGGCAGTTACCGGCCAGCCGCCGGTGGAGCGGCGTGAGCCGGTCCTGCCAGCGCCCGAGCCGTCCCTGGCCGCGCACGTGCTCGACGAACGTCACCGAGCCGCCGGGGCGGAGGACTCGGCGAGCCTCCTCCAGCGCGCGAGCCGGGTCTGCGACCGAGCAGAGGACGAGCGTCAGCACCACGTGGTCGAACGTCCCGTCCGGGAAGGGAAGCTCCTCGGCCCGCGCCTCGACAAGTTGGACCGGGACCGGGGCGCGCGCCGCACGCCGCCGCAGCCTCGTCGCCATCCCGCGATCCGGCTCCACGGCCACGACGCGCTCGGCGCGCCGGTAGTGGGGCAGGTTCAGGCCCGTGCCTGCACCGACCTCCAGCACACGGCCTCCGAGGCCGGCGACCGCTCGGCGACGGAGCTCGGCCAAGCCCTTCCGATCGGCCAGGCGCGCGCACGCGTCGTAGAGGAGCCCGTTCACTCGCCTGCGGGCCCGGCCGCGCGCCCCAGCTCCTCGATCC
>JACVSB010000030.1 GCA_014534155.1 Thermoleophilia bacterium | reverse complement strand
TGCTCGGACGCCTCTTCCCCGCCGAGCGGGACCTCGCGGCCGACTACGGCCGGTCGCTGGCCCAGCGAAACGAGGCGCTCCGGCGGGTACGCGCCGGCAGCTCCACCCTCGCCGCCGTTGCGCCGTGGACCGAGAGCGTGGCGCAACTCGGCGCCCGGCTCGACGCGGCGCGCGCCGAGCTGGTTCGACTCCTCGCGCCCGGCTTCGCCGTCCGGGCGGCAGAGCTCGGCCTGGAGGAGGCGACGATCGCGTACGAGCCCGACCCCCCGAGCGTGGCCTTGCTCGAGGCGCGGCTCACGAGCGACGTTGCCCGTGGTCTCACCGGGGCCGGCCCGCACCTGCGGGACGTCGCGCTCGCCTTCCGGGGGCGCGATCTCAGAGGCTTCGGATCCCAGGGCGAGCAGCGCGCGGCGGTGCTCGCGCTCGTCCTGGCCGAGGCGGAGCTCTCGTGCGAGCGCCGGGCGTCCCCACCGCTCCTGCTCCTAGACGACGTCCTCTCCGAGCTCGACGAGCACCGGAGGCTGGCGCTCCTGGCGAGCCTCCCGGCCGACGGCCAGAGCGTGATCACGGCCACCTCGCGCTCGGCGCTCCCTCGCGGGGCGCCGGAACCCGCGCTCGTCGTGCGCGTGCAACCCGGCGAGGCGGTCGCGGCATGACGGGCTGGCACCCGGAGCCGATCGGCGCCGCTGTGCGCGCGGAGCTCGCCCGGTTCGGCCCGGCCGCTGGGATGGCCGACCTCGTCGCCGTCTGGCCTGCCGCTGTGGGGCGTGCGGTGGCGGAGAACGCCTGGCCTGCCCGCGCCGGCCGCGACGGCACCGTAACGGTCGCCACGAGCTCGAGCGTGTGGGCGTTCGAGCTCACGAATTTGGAGGAGGAGATCCGCTCCCGCCTCCACGCGCACCTGGGCGCCGCCGCGCCGCCGCGGCTTCGCTTCGCTGTCGGCCGGCTGCCGGAGCGTGGCCGGAGCGGCGACGGTTCCCTGCCGCCGGCCCCGCCCGCCATCCCTCCGGAGGCGCGTCAGGCTGCCGCCGAGCTCTCCGCCGCCGTGGCCGACCCCGAGTTGCGCGCGCTCGTCGCGCGGGCGGCGGCTGCGAGCCTCGCCCGGGCCGTCGGCGCGAGCGCGCCTCAGTCGTCTGGCGAGACGACGCAACCGGGCTGACGGCCGGAGCGTCTGGTACACTTAGGAGTGTTTGAAACAGGGCCCCTAGCAGGGCTTTTTTCATGACCGAAAGCAACTATACCGCGAAGGACATCACCGTCCTCGAGGGCCTCGAGCCGGTTCGGCTGCGGCCGGGGATGTACATCGGCTCCACCGGCGCGCGCGGCCTCCACCACCTGGTCTACGAGGTGGTGGACAACTCGGTCGACGAGGCGCTCGCGGGCCGGAACGAGCGGATCGAGGTGACCATCCACCCCGACAACTCGGTGACCGTGCGCGACTACGGCTCGGGGATCCCCGTCGACGTCATGCCGGACCAGGGCCTGCCTGCGCTCACGGTCGTGCTCACGAAGCTGCACGCCGGGGGGAAGTTCGGAGGCGACGGCTACAAGGTCTCCGGCGGGCTGCACGGCGTCGGGGTCTCGGTCGTGAACGCGCTCTCCGAGTGGCTCGTGGCGGAGGTCCGCCGCGACGGCCGGGTCTACCGGCAGGAGTTCGCCCGGGGCGCGCCGACGAGCGAGATGCAGGCGGTCGGCAAGGCCGCCAGGGATGACACGGGAACCACGATCAGCTTCCTTCCGGACGCCGATATCTTCGACGAGCTCGAGTTCTCCACGCAGACCCTCGTCCAGCGCTTCCGCGAAACGTCGTTCCTGACACGCGGCCTCACGATCGTGTTCGTCGACGAGCGCGAGGGCGAGGAACGTCACGAGTTCCTCGCCGAGGGCGGCATCCGCGACTTCGTCGCCTTCGTGAACGAGGCGAAGGAGCCCGTGCACAAGAGGATCGTCTACTTCGAGGGCGAGAACGAGCTCGGCACCGTCGAGGTGGCGATGCAGTGGAACAGCTCCTACCAGGAGTCGGTCTTCTCGTTCGCGAACAACATCAACACGCACGAGGGCGGCACGCACCTCTCGGGGTTCAAGGCCGCTATCACCGGGACGCTGAACAAGTACGCGCGGGACAAGGGCCTCCTCCGAGAGAAGGAGGAGAACCTCGACGGGGAGGACGTTCGCGAGGGCCTGGCCGCCATCCTCTCCGTGAAGCTGCGCGAGCCGCAGTTCGAGGGGCAGACGAAGACGAAGCTCGGCAACCCGTGGGTACGCGGACTGGTCGAGCAGACGATGAACGCGCGGCTCGCCGAGTTCCTCGAGGAGAACCCGCAGGACGCCCGCCAGATCATCCAGAAGGCGGTTTCGGCGGCCCGTGCGCGTCAGGCCGCGCGCAAGGCGCGCGAGCTCACGCGCCGAAAGAGCGCGCTCGAGAACTCCTCGCTGCCCGGGAAGCTGGCGGACTGCTCCATCCGCGATCCCGCCGCCGCGGAGCTGTACATCGTCGAGGGCGACTCGGCGGGCGGGTCGGCGAAGCAGGCGCGCGACCGGACGTACCAGGCGATCCTGCCCCTGCGTGGGAAGATCATCAACTCCGAGAAAAACCGGATCAACAAGGTCCTCTCGAACACCGAGATCCAGGCCATGATCACGGCGATCGGAACGGGGATCGGCGACGAGTTCGAGATCGCGAACCTCCGCTACGGCCGCGTGATCGTGATGACGGACGCCGACGTGGACGGCTCGCACATCCGCGCGCTCATCCTCACGTTCCTGTACCGCAACATGCCCGAGCTGATCGAGCGGGGGCACGTCTACATCGCCGTGCCGCCGCTCTACCAAGTCAAGATCGCAAACCAGGAGTTCTACTTCGAGAAGGACGCCCAGCTCGAGGATCTCCTCGTCCGCGAGCGGATGAAGGACCTCGAGATCCGCGACCGGGAGGGAAACCGGGTCGCCCTCACGGAGCATCGGTATGGGCGTTTCGTCAAGGAGCTCGGCGCCTTCGAGGGCTACCGCGCCAAGCTGAGCGCCGAGTTCGGCGAGGCGGCGCAGTTCGTGGTCGCCCACCGCCTCGTCGAGCAGGACGCCGCGACTCTACGGGACGTGGAGCGCGCGATCGCGACCATGCCGCCGAACGGGTTCGACCTGGGCGTCCTCGATCGCGAGGAGGGGGAGCTGCGCCTCAAGGTCGTCGAGCTCGAGTCGAGCGCCGCGCGACACGTCCGCCTGACCGAGGAGCTCGTCGGGTCGCCCGTGTACGCGAGCCTGCGCGGTGCCTACGGCCGCGTCGCCGCCGCGACGGGGCTTCCGCCCTTCACCCTTCGCTACGGCAAGAGGACGTCCGCCGCGGCGACGTTCGACGAGCTGCGCTCGAAGGCGCTCGACCTGGCGAAGGAGGGCCTCCACCTCTCGCGCTTCAAGGGCCTGGGAGAGATGAATCCGGAGCAGCTCTGGCAGACGACGATGGACCCCGCACGGCGCCTTCTCGTGCGGGTCGACGTGGAGGACGCCTCTGCGGCAGACCAGATGTTCTCGATCCTCATGGGCGACCAGGTGGAGCCGCGGCGCGCCTTCATCGAGGAGAACGCGCGCGACGTGCGCTTCCTCGACGTGTGAGAGCAAAGCGCGTGAGAGCAACGCGATGAGGGGGAGCGCGAAGCGAGAGGGGACCGGCCGGGTCCTCGCGGTCCTCCCGGGAGACGCGCGTGACTGAGATCGAGACGGGTCCTCTCGGACCGGGCCGTATCGAGCCGCGCGAGCTCGAGCAGGAGATGCGCTCGAGCTACCTGGACTACGCGATGTCGGTCATCGTCGGGCGCGCCCTTCCCGACGTCCGCGACGGCCTGAAGCCCGTTCACCGCCGCGTTCTCTACGGCATGCACGAGGCGGGGATGCAGCCGAACCGACCGTACAAGAAGTGCGCGCGGATCGTCGGCGACGTCATGGGCTCGTACCACCCGCACGGCGACCAGGCGATCTACGACACGCTCGCCCGGCTCGCCCAGCCCTTCTCCATGCGCTACCCGCTCGTCGACGGCCAGGGCAACTTCGGCTCCCTGGACGACGACCCGCCGGCCGCTATGCGCTACACCGAGTGCCGGCTCGCGCGCCTCGCCACGGAGATGCTGCGCGACATCGACGCCGACACGGTCGAGTTCGTCCCGAACTACGACGAGTCGCGGCGGGAGCCGGCGGTCCTGCCCTCGCGCTTCCCCAACCTCCTCGTGAACGGCTCCTCCGGGATCGCGGTCGGCATGGCGACGAACATCCCTCCCCACCACTTGGGAGAGGTGATCGACGGGATCGTGGCGATGATCGACGACCCGGACATCGACGTCGACCGGATCGCGCGCCACGTAAAGGGACCGGACTTCCCCACCGGCGCCATCATCGTCGGGCGCTCCGGGATCCGCGATGCGTACCGGTCCGGCCGCGGCCGGATCGTCGTGCGGGCCCGCGCCCACGTGGAGGAGCTGCGCGGAGGCAAGTCCGCCATCGTCGTGAGCGAGCTTCCCTACGGCGTCAAGAAGGGCGGCGACACCGGCGTCATCCGTAAGATCGCCGACCTCGTCGGCGACAAGGTCCTGACGGAGATCTCGGATCTCGCCGACCACTCGGACAAGTCGGGCATGCGGATCCAGATCGAGCTCAAGCGCGACGCCGTCCCGCAGGTCGCGCTGAACAAGCTCTTCAAGCACACGCCGCTGCAGACGAGCTTCGGCTACAACGCGGTCGCGCTCGTGGACGGCGTCCCGCGGACGCTCTCGCTGGTCGAGCTCATCCGCCACTATCTGGACTACCAGCGCGACGTCGTTACGCGCCGCTCGAAGTATGAGCTGCGCAAGGCCGAGGAGCGCGCGCACATCCTCGAGGGGTACCTGAAGGCGCTCGACCACCTGGACGAGGTGATCGCGCTCATCCGGGGCTCGGCGGACACCGACGCGGCGCGCACCGGCCTCGAGGAGCGCTTCGCGCTCTCCGAGATCCAGGCGCAGGCTATCCTCGACCTTCGGCTCGCCCGGCTGACCGGCCTCGCGCGCAAGGAGATCGAGGGCGAGTACGCCGACCTCCGGGAGCGGATCGCGGAGCTGCGCACGATCCTCGGCGACCCCTTCCGGATCGACGCCCTGATCCGCGAGGAGCTGCTGGAGATCAGGGAGATCTACGGGAAGCGCGACGAGCGCCGGACGGAGATCGTGGCCGCCGAGGAGGAGCTCGAGCTCGAGGACCTGATCGCCGAGGAGGACATGGTCATCGCGATCACCCGCTCTGGGTACGTGAAGCGGCTGCCGGTGACGACGTACCGTGAGCAGCGGCGCGGGGGCGTGGGCGTCATGGGCATGGAGCTCAAGGAGGACGACTACATCGAGCACCTCGTGGTCGCCTCCACGCACGACTTCCTGCTCTTCTTCACCTCGGTCGGGAAGGTGTACCGGCTCAAGGTGCACGAGCTGCCGCTCGGCTCGCGCCAGTCCAAGGGCCGTGCGATCGTCAACCTGCTGCCGCTCGCACAGGGAGAGGCGACCCGCGCGCTGATCGCCACGCGGGACTTCACGGAGGCCGAGTTCCTCGTTCTCGCGACGAAGAACGGTGTCGCCAAGAAGACGCGTTTCGCCGAGTACAACACCACCCTGAAGGCGGACGGGATCATCGCGATCAAGCTGCGTGAAGGGGACGAGCTCGTCGGCGTCCTCCACTCGTCCGGGAACGACGACATCCTGCTCGTCTCACGCAAGGGGCAGGCCGCACGGTTCCACGAGGTCGGCGTCCGGGCGATGGGGCGGGCGACCGAGGGCGTCTGCGGGATGACGCTGCGCGCGGGAGACGAGGTGATCGCCGCAGACATCGCCCGAAACGACGCCGACCTGCTCGTCGTGACGGAGAACGGGTACGGGAAGCGCACCCGGATCGACGAGTACCCCGTCAAGGGCCGCGGGTCGATGGGCGTGAAGACTGTGCAGCTGAGCGAGGCGCGCGGCCAGCTCGCGGGCGCCCTCGTCGTGCGCGACGGCCACCAGGTCATGCTCATGTCCGACGGGGGCACGGTGATCCGCATGCCGGTCGAGGAGGTGAAGCGCCTCGGGCGTGCCACCCAGGGCGTGATCGCCATGCGCCTCCGCCGCGACGAGCGCGTTTCGACCCTCGCCCGGGTCGTCGAGCAGGCAAGCGATGCCGCGGAGCTCGCCGAGGAGAGCCAAGGCGCAGCAGCCATCGTCGAGGGCCCGACCGACTCCGGGCCCGCGCTCGACGACGAGGCGTAGAGCGGCCGCTACGGGGCGGCGGGGCGGACGCTGCGAAGCGCCTCGGCGGCGTCCGCGGGCGCCACGACGTTGACGTAGATCTCGGCCCCCAGCTCGAGGGCTGCGAGCTGGGTCAGCCGCGGCACGAGCTCGATATGCCAGTGGGGGCCGTCGTGAAGCCAGGCGTTCCAGGGCAGGGGGCCCTCGAGGGCGCGGAGGCGGCGCGCGCCGTCCCGGAGGAGCCCAAGCGCCGCAGCGAGGCGCTCGTCGGCGAACGCGCTCGTACCCGGCATGCGCGGTGCGACCAGGAGCTCGTACGGCGCCCGGCCCGCCGGGTGGACGGCGAGGACGACGCCCTGCTTCTCGGCCAGGGCGTGCTCGTCGAGGACTTCGCCCGCTCCGCCCCGCTCGCGCGCGACGCCCGGAGGCGCCTCCGGGAGCCAGACGAGCTGCGAGTGCGAGTGGGCGAGGCTCGCGCCGGCGAAGCGGCCCTCGTTGACGAGTGCGTACAGGTACCCGGTCGGCTCGGCAGCGGCCCGCTCCTGCCAGGCACGCGCGGTCTCCAAGAGCTCCTCGTCGCGGACGTCCGCGAACGTGCGCACGTGGCGCGGCGAGTGTACGACGACCTCGTGCCGCGCGAGCACCGGGTACAGGTTCGGGACGACGCGCACGATCCAGCCGGGCGAGTCTCGCGGCGAGCCTGCCGGCCGCCCGAGGGCGAGCGTCTCGGGCGGTGTCCACGCCTCGCGGCCCTCGCAGAAGGGGCACGACTCGAGCTCACCGGCCGTCGGCTCCTCGATGGCGCCGAGGAACGCCCCCGGACGGCGGGCGCGCGCGGGGACGACGGCCACGATCCGGCCCGAGAGCGGGTCGCGCCGGAGGTCTGACGGAGGCGTCAGGCCGAGTCGGTGCTCGGCCGCACGGCTGTCGGTCGCGCGTCCAGGAACGGGCGGAAGAGCTCGATCGGGAGGGGCAGCACGAGCGTCGACGCCCGCTCGCTGCCCATCTCGAGCATCGTCTGCAGGAAGCGCAGCTGGAGCGTCGTCGGGTTCGCGCTCATGACGTCGGCTGCCTCGCGCAGCCGCTCGGAGGCCTGGAACTCGCCCTCCGCCGCGATCACCTTCGCGCGCCGCTCGCGCTCCGCCTCCGCCTGGCGCGCCATCGCGCGCTGCATGCTGGCCGGGATCTCGACGTCCTTCACCTCGACGATCGCGACCTTGATCCCCCAGGGCGAGGTCGCCTCGTCGATGATCTGCTGCAGGATCGCGTTGATCTTGTCGCGCTCGGACAAGAGCTCGTCGAGGACGTGCTGGCCCAGCACGCTACGAAGCGTCGTCTGGGAGATCTGCGACGTCGCGACCATGTAGTTCTCGACCTGCACGATCGCCTTCTCGGGCTCGATGATGCGGAAGTAGGCGACGGCATTCACGCGCACGGGGACGTTGTCCTTCGTGATCACTTCCTGCGGGGGCACGTTCAGCGTCACCGTGCGCAGGTCGACGCGCACCATCTTGTCGATCACCGGGATAAGCAGGAAGAGGCCGGGCCCCTTGGGCGGCGACTTGAGCCGGCCGAGGCGGAAGATGACGCCGCGCTCGTACTCGCGGGCGACGCGGACCGACGCCGCCAGGAGGAGGACAACCAGGACGACGACGGCCGCGACGGCGATGAGGGCGACGGACATGCTCGGATCCTACGTTCTCGTCACGGGCTCGGGCGCCGGCTCGCCCCCGCTCACCCGGTCGACACCCAGGACGAGGCCGTCGTCGATCCTCGCCACCTTTACCTGCTCGCCCACGCCGATCGGGCCGTCCGTCGCCCGGGCCCGCCAGAGCTCGCCGTGGACGAACACGAGCCCGTCCGGCGCTAGCTCCGTGCGGACGACCCCAATGCCGCCGATCATCTCCTCCTCGCCGGTCTGCGGCTGCGACCGGCGCACCTGCACGATCTTCGTGATCGCCACGCCCACCGCCGCCGCAAGGGTCCCGCCGATCGCGAGCGCGACCGGGAGCGAGACCTGATAGGCGTCTCCGGCAGGGTCGAAGAGGAGGAGGGCGCCGATGACGAAGCTGACGGCACCGGCCAGGGAGAGCGCTCCGTGGCTCACGACGAACGCCTCGGCGGCGAAGAAGCCGAGCGCCAGCAGGAGCAGGAGGACGCCGGCCCAGCTCACCGGGAGCACCTGGAGGCCGAACAGCCCGATCACGAGCGAGATCGCCCCAATCGTGCCGGGGAAGATGAGCCCGGGGTTCAGGACCTCGACGGTGATTCCGAGCAGGCCGATCGACATGAGGAGGACGATCAGGTTCGGGTCGATGAGGGTGTCGAGCGCCCGCTTCCAGAAGCTCATGGAGACGGTGTCCACCGCAGCGTTCGCCGTCTTGAGAACGAGTCCCTTCGGCTTCGTGCGCTTGCCGTCGATCTTCTCCAGCAGGCTCGGCAGGTCGTCGGCGAGGACGTCCACGACGTTTCGGCGCCCCGCCTCCCGGGCGCCGAGGTTCGAGGCCCGGCGAACGGCGGATTCGGCCCAGTCTCCGTTTCGGCCGTGGTCCTCCGCGAGCTCGCGCGCGAAGGCGGCGGCGTCGTTCACGACCTTGCGTCGCAGGTCCTTGGGAATCTCGCCGCCGGTGGACGAGATGGGCGTCGACGACCCGATGTTCGTGGACGGCGCCATCGCGGCTACGTCGGCGGCCATGGCGAGGAAGACGCCTGCCGACGCTGCGCGGGAGCCCGGGGGATAGACGTAGAGGACGACGGGGACGCGCGACTCGAGCTCCGCCTTGATGATCGCCCGCATTGAGCTGTCCAGGCCGCCCGGGGTGTCCGTGAGGAGGACGACGGCGTCGTAGCGCTCGTCGTTCGCGCGCTCGATGGCGTCCGTGAGGTAGTCCTGCGTGATCGGGTTGACGTCGTTGGCGAACTCCACCGCGAGGACGCGCGGGCGTTCCCGGGCTCCGTCCTGCGCGACCGCGGTCCCTGCAAGAAGGGTCGCCGAGAGGGCGACGACGACGGAAAGCGCGTGCAGCCGGCGCATCTTTGGCCTGTAAGGATTGTATCCGCGCCCTTTCACCCCCTTGTGCCCGCTGCCGACATCTGCTTCCGTCGAGACGCCCGCGCCCGATCCCCGGTGACCCGTCCGCGTGCTGCCACCGCCGCGCTCGCAGGAGCGCTCCTCCTCGCCGTCCCCGCGCAGGCGGGCGTCCGCGTCGAGGCGCGCGAGCAGGCGGTTCCGGCGCTTCCGACCCTCGCCCGCGCCGGATCCCCGAGGACGCTCCCGGCGCTTCGCGCTCCGTTTGCCTTCCACCTTGCGGGCGTCCACTGGCGCGGCCGCGGCTACGTCTCGTTTCGGACGCAGGCGCTCTCGGGCCGCTGGAGCGCGTGGCGGCCTGCGCGGCCGGAGGCCGAGGACCGTCCCGACCTCGGGCGGGAAGAGGCGCGGCGGCGGAGCGGGTGGAAGCTGGGGAACCCGTACTGGGTCGGTCCGTCGGGCCGGCTCCAGGTGCGCGTCACGGGAGCCGTCACGCGCGTTCGCGCCAACTTCGTCTCGAGCCCGGTCACGGGCGCGCCTGCACCGGCGACCCGCATGCCTGCCCGCCCGGCCGTGATGGCGCGCGCGCAGTGGGGCGCGGACGAGTCGCTCGTGCGCGCGGCGCCGTCGTACGCAGCCCGACTCGCCTTCGCCGTCGTCCACCACACGGCCGGCGCACGCCCGCGCACGGCGTCGGAGTCAGCGGCGGTCGTGCGCGGGATCCTGGCCTACCACGTGAAGTCGAACGGCTGGAACGACATCGGTTACAACTTCCTCGTCGACCCCTTTGGCCAGGTCTTCGAGGGTAGGGCGGGCGGCGTCTCGCGCAACGTGGTCGGCGCGCACGCCCAGGGCTTCAACACGGGGAGCGTGGGCGTCGCCCTCCTCGGGACGTACCAGTCCTCCTCCATCACGCCGGCCGCGCGCGCGGCTCTCGTCCGGCTGCTCTCCTGGCGCCTCGACCTCGCGCACGTCGACCCCTCCTCACGCCTGCGCTGGACGTCAGGCGGGAACCCCAAGTGGCCCGCCGGAACCGTGGTCTCGCTCGCCCGGGTTTCGGGCCATCGCGACGTCGGGTCGACGAGCTGCCCGGGTGGCGCGCTCTACGCCGAGCTGCCGGCGCTCGCCCGGGCGGTGGCGGCGTACGCTGGCCCCAAGCTCTTCGACCCACGCGTGCAGGGGTCACCCGGCGGCCCCGTCCGCTTCACGGCGCGTCTCTCTGAGGCGCGGATGTGGAGCGTGACCGTCTCAGACGCAGTCGGGACGACGGTGGCGAGCGGTCGGGGCACCGGAACGGCGGTGGACTGGACCTGGGACGCGAGCGGCGTCTCGGCCGCGGATCGCTTGACGTACACGATCGGGGCGGGCACGGGCGTGCGGCCGGCCCGGGGCGTCCTCGGGCCGAGGTCGGCCCTCGCCGTGACCCGGCTTGCGGTCGCCCCGCGCCTCCTCACCCCGAACGGTGACGGCACCGGCGAGCGGGTCCGGGTTTCCGTGACCGTCTCGGCCGCCGCGACGGTGTCGCTCCGCGTGCGCGACGAGCGTGGAACGACGGTGGCAACGCTCGCCTCCGCGCGAGCGGTCTCCGCCGGGACGACCTTGTACGGCTGGGACGGGCGCAAGCCGGACGGGTCGCCCGTACCGGACGGGCGCTACTCCCTGCTCGCCGAGGCCGCGAGGGGTAGCGAGCGCGGGACACGCGAGACGAGCCTGGTCGTCGACTCGACTCTCGCCGCCCTCACCGTCGCGCCGAGCGCCTTCTCGCCGAACGGCGACGGGCGCCGGGAGACGGCGAGCGTGCGCTTCCGCGTGACTCGCGCGGCGGAGGTGCGGGCGCGCGTGTTCGCGGCTTCGAGGGCCGTCGCCACCCTCCTCCCGCGCACGGTGCTCGCGCCGGCGGTCTACGCGTTGCGCTGGGACGGAGCGGCGGGCCCCGGCGCCGCGCCCGAGGGTCGCTACCGGGTCGTCGTCGCGGCGACCACGGAGCTCGGGACACGCGTGCTCTCCGCGCCGCTCGTGCTCGACACGACGGCGCCCGAGGTGACGGGCCTCTCCGCTCGCCGGCGCGCCGGCGGTACGCTCGTCCGCTTCCGCGCGAGCGAGCCCGTGCGCGTGACCCTCCGCTTCGGCGCGACCGTCGTCCGGCGGAGCGTCCCCGCAGGTCTCGTCTCGATCTGGCGCCCGCTCGGCCCGAACTTCGTCGGCGTCGCGGCCGAGGACGCTGCCGGGAACTCTTCGCGACCGCGCCGGGCGCGCGTCCGCGACTAGCGCTCGAAGCGGACCTCGCCCGATTCGACCAGCCTGCGCTCGTCTCCGAGCGCGACCTCGAGGCGTCCCGCGCGGTCGATCGCGATCGCGTAGCCAGCCTCGCCGTCGAGGTAGACGCGGCGGTTGCGGAGGAAGTCGCGCGGGGCGAGCTCCGTGTAGAGGGCATCGATCCCGCCCGCTTGCCAGAGTTTGTACGAGCGCTCCAGCTCGAGCAGGAGGTCGGCGAG
>JACVSB010000096.1 GCA_014534155.1 Thermoleophilia bacterium | reverse complement strand
CTCGCCCGACTGCGCCGCGAGCCGGCCGAGGAAGGCATGCCCGACGAGGAGCGACGCCACCAGGAGCTCCTCGCGGCTCTCGCGCGCGTCGGGCGCTGAGAGCGCTGCTGCCCACGCCCGCGTGGCTCGTTGCCGATGTGTGGCGTGGAACGGGTGCGGGCACGCTCACCGAGGAGGCATGGTCTCGCTGCCTGTGCGCAAGCTCCTGGGTGTCCTGGCGGCCGCCGTTCTGGCCGGCCCAGCCGCGGCCTTGGCGGCCCCGCCGCTGCCGGGGAGCATCGCCGGGATCGGGGACTCGCTCACGCGCGCGACGGATGCCTGCTGCTGGTACGGCGACCATCCACGGCACTCGTGGAGCACGGGTGGAGCGGCCTCGGACGGGATCTCCAGTCACTACGAGCGGATCCTCGCCCTCCAGCCGGCGATCGCAGGGCGAAACTACAACGATGCCCGCGCCGGAGCGAAGATGCGCGACGCGGAAGCGCAGGCTCGGGCGGCGGTGGCCCAACGCGCACGCTACGTGACCATCCTCATGGGAGCGAACGACGTCTGCACGAGCTCACCGTCGACGATGACGAGCGTGGCCGCCTTCCGCTCGCAGTTCGAGGCCGCGATGAGCACGCTGGCAGCCGGCCTGCCGACCGGAAAACGGGTCTTCGTGAGCAGCATCCCCAACGTCTACCGCCTCTGGCAGCTCTTCCGGGGCAGCGCGACCGCGAGGGTCGTCTGGTCGGCCGCTCGCATCTGTCAGTCCTTGCTCTCGCCCTTCAGGGGCGAGGAGGAGAGACAGGCCGTGCTCGCGCGTGCGCGCGCCTTCAACGGGGTCCTGGCCGACGTCTGCGCCCGCTACGCGTTCTGCCGCTTCGACGACGACGCTGTCTTCGACTACGAGTTCGCGCCGAGCCAGGTCAGCAAGCTCGACTACTTCCATCCCAACCGCGCGGGGCACGCCGCGCTCGCGTCGCTCACATGGGCGCGCTCGTGGTGGGGCGAGCTGTAGCCTCGACCGGCCCTGTTCCCCGCTTACAGCTCCCCCGGCGCGGCCAGCCGGTAGAAGAAGGGGCCCCGGCCCTGCATCATCACGGGAAGCATGAGCTGGGTCACGAAGTCTTCCAGCGCGGCGGCGTTCTCCAGCCCTCCGGCGTAGACCGGCTCGTACCCTGCGTCACTGGTCAGCTGCTCAGCCACCTCTCGCGCCTCGTCGTCGGCGCAGTAGAGCGAGCTCGGGCGCTTCCCGGCCGCCCCCAGCTCGCCGTACAGCCGCGCGAAGTTAGCGTTGAACGCCTTCGCTACGGGAGCGTTCGTGAGCGACTTGACCTGGTGCGCCAGCGAGGAGACGCCGTCCGGCCGTCCTCGGGTCGGGTTCGTGGCGTCGAGGACGGGCTGGCCCGAGAGCCCCTCCACCTTCGCGAGGGCATCGGCGATCGAGTCACCGGGGACGGCGAGAACGACGACGTCCGCTCCGGACGCGTCTCCCCCCTCCCGTCCGAGCGGAGAGACATCGTGCCCCGACTCCTTCAGGAGACCTGCCAACCCGCTTCCGACGCCGCCGCGCCCGACGATCGTGATCCTCATCCTTGCCTCCTTGGCTCGCCGCTGTACGGAGGAGAACGGACGGGGGCGCGGACGGCTTCCCGCGCGCCTATCGCTCCTTCGCCGGGCGGGTCAGCCCGTCGACCACCGCGGGAAACGCTTCCCGCGCCAGGCGCGCGAGCGTCGGGGAGTCGAGAAGCTGCACGGGGTGCGCCACGTAGACGACGCGCGCGTCCGGCAGCCCGAGCGCCTGCGCCTGCTCGACCGCCTCGTCGAGGAACGGTCGCGTGGCCACGGCCACGGCCGGAATCCCCCGCCGCTCGAGGCGAACCACGTCGTGCAGACTGCACGACACGCACGAGCCTCAGTCCGCGAGCGCCTCGACGGCAAGGTCCCCGTGCAGCGCGACCCGCTCGATCACCTCGTCTGGCGCGGGCCGCGAGAAGAGCGGCTTCCCGGCGCGCTCCACGGACGCTCCCCGCGCCGCGAACGCCTCGCCGAGCGCCGCGAGAAACTCGTCGCTTCGGCGCTTCGCGATGTCGAGCAGCCAGACGCGGCGCCCTGCAACGCCCTGCGGACGCGGCGCGAGCGGATCCGGAAGGCGGCGAGAGGGGTCGATCGGGCTGACGTAGTCCGTCATCGCACCTCCCTCGTCACGACGCTCGCCTCCATCCCGACGCACGGCCCGAGCACGGCCGAGAAGCGGCCGGCAGGGCCGCCGGCGACGACGAGGAGGATTCGGTCGGGGTCGTCCCAGCGCGGGATCCGCTCGTCGGCCTCGGCGGCGAGGACGAGCGACGTCGTCTCCCCCGCGCCGCGAAGCTCGTGGGCGCGCCGGGAAACCGCGCGGTAGAGCGTCTCGCGCACCAGCTCCTTGCTCCACCCCTCTGCCCTGAAGAGGTCGGCGTGCTCCGGGCAGACAGCGTAGAGCGACGTCGCGTCCAGCGGCCACCAGAAGGGGCTCCACAAGGAGGCGGCCGCCCAGCCGAGCGTCGCCGAGAGCTGCTCGGCCGTCTGGGAGCGGTGGTCGGAGATCGAGAGCGGAGCGTCCGCGGCCACGAGGGTCACGGCCGAGGAGCCGCGATCAAGACCGCGCTCGACGTGAAGCGGCTCCCAGGGGCTCGCCTCCTCGTTCTCGGCGAAGCAGAAGGAGATCTTCCCCGGTTGGCCGAGCGTCGCCCGGTCGAGACGGCCGGGGTACCCGCCGCCGGTGAGAGCAACCACAAGCCGCACCGCCCGGCCGATCGTCAGGTTCGCGCGGAACCCCGGGCCGAAGGCGCCCATCTCGGCGTTGAGCCCGATCTCGTCCCGGACCGGTCCGTTGACTACGAGCACTTGCCCGGCCGGCTGCGTCGTCACCGCCTGGCCGTGCAGGTTGAACTCCGGGTCGAGCGCCGCCTCGACGGCCGCGACGACGACCGGGAAGTACTCCGGGCGGCACCCGGCGAGGACCGCGCACGCCGCGACGCGCTCGAGCGTGGCCTCCGCGAAGGTGGGCGGCACCGCGCCGAGCGAGTGCGCAGCGTCCCGCCCCGCCAGCATCCGCTCGACGCGTTCGGGCGTGGGCGGAACGACGGGAAGGCCGTCTGTCCACCCGCGCTCGAACATGTCCTCGAGCTCGTCGAGGCCCGCGGGCGCCGACCAGTCATGGACCGCTCGCGATGCACAGCCCGGCTTGAACCGCGGCTCCCCGTCGGGAAGCTCGCGCCCCAGCAGGCGCTCGTAGGCGTCGGCGTTCCACCCCACGACGGTGTCCTCGACCTCTCCCTCGCGCCCTACGCGCACGGCCGTAGGCACGGCTTCGACCCCGAGGGCGTGCGAGGCCTCGAGCGCCGCCGACTGCGCGAGGACGCGGAAGCGGACGCCCGCGCGCCGCGCGAGCCGCGCCGCCGCTGCAGGCTCCTCCTCGGCGACGAGCACGACGCCCTCGTCGAGGGCGGAGAGTCGGCGGAGCGCGAGCCGCGAGGTCGGGCAGTCCTCGTGCGCGAAGACGAGCACGGTTGGGAAGAGATCCCCGAGGCGAACTGTCCCGCCCTCGGCGGGCGTGAGCGTGACCTCTCGCGCCTCGCTCACGCGACCCGCCGCCGGCGCCGGTCAGCGCGCGACACGGACGATGCTGTACTCGGTCGACGGCGTCGGCGGCGTCGCGAAGCGAGCGTTGACCGCGTAGAGGCGGTTGCCGAAGCGGTCGATCGTCGTCGGGATGTCGAAGGCCGGGTCGCGGATGTAGCGGACGATCGTGCCGCTCTCGAGCCGCGAGTCCAGGCGAACGACCGCGATCCGGCGCATGAAGGCCCCCTTCTGCCGTTTCCCTTCACCGGGATGTCTACCACTGCAGCGCTTCCGTAACCCCCGGTCGTGCGCCAGCGTGCGCGCCGCTGCGGTGCGTCTGCGCGCGGCAAGGGACGCCGCGCGGGCGGCGCAGCGTCAGGGGAGCGCGAGCTCCTGGCCGGCGACGATCACCTGCGGGTCGATCTCCGGGTTGAGCTGGAGGAGCTCGGTGACGCTCGTCCCGTAGCGGGCGGCGATCGCGCTCAACGTGTCGCCCGGCGCGACGGTGTGCGTGCGACCGGTGCTCGCGGCGGCCGGAGCGTGGCGCTGGCTGGCGGGCATGCGCGCCGCCGTAGACGGCGCAGGCGCGGAAACCCGCTTGTTCGGGTTCGCGTGTGCCCGCTGCCGTTGCGGGGCCGAGACGGGCGGAACCGACATCCGGAGGCGGAGCCTTGCGCCGGGGGCAAGCGCCATCGGGTCGACGCGCGGGTTCAGATCACGGAGGCGCTCGAGCGTGAGACCGAACCGCTCCGCGACCGCGGCCAGCGTGTCGCCCTTGCGCACTGTGTAGTACGGGGGCGGGGTAGCGCCCGCGGCGCGAGTGCTGGAGCTCGTCGCCTCGTGACCGGCAAGCGGTGAGAGGACGAGCGCGAGCATCGCCGTCACCGCGGCCGCGTACGCCGCCAGCGCGACGGCGCGCAGGCGGTTCTCCTCAACCCAGGAGCGAAGCGCCTCGCCGCCTGCCCTGAGGACGTCCCCGGACCCTGCCAGGAGGTCGTTCGTGGACATCGCAGGCCTCTTTCGCCGTCGCGGGCGGCGATCCTCGTCTCGCCTTGCGGGCTCGTGCGCGGGTGAGCGCGAGCAAATAGGCCATCCGGCCGGTTGAACTTGCTCCGTCCCGAGCCGCTCCTCCGCCTCCTTCCCGGTGGCTCGCCGGACGTCCGCCTTCACGGGGAGCATGTGGCGTCCATCGCCGAGCGGCATGAACGAGCTCCTGAAAGGCTCTCCGTCGATCGTCGCGCGAACCTTGACGAGGCCGCGAGTGCCGAAGACCGTCGCCGTATCGGGCCAGACCACGTACATCCAAGCGCCGCTTTCTGGGGCTCCGCTCGGGACGGAGGTCGACCGCCGGCACGCGGAGGGAGGGCGCGTTGGGCGAGCGGTAGGCCCGCTCGCGCTAGCGCTTGCCGACGGGCGCGTGCTGGCGGCCCAGGTCGAGCGCGACCGCGAGGATGAGGGCGCCCGCCCAGATGTTGACCGGGTCGAACGTGAGCGGCTCGCGGTCGCCCACGTTGTTTGCGATCAGCCAGACGATGAACCAGATGAACGTCACTCGGCGCAGAGTCTCCGCCGGGCGCAAAATCGAGTCATCGGGGAACGCCCGGATCCGCCGTACGGGAACTCCCGCTAGGATCGACGCTCGTGGCGCCCGAGACGGCAGGAGCCGCCGCGGGCGTCCTGGAAGCGCCTCCGCCGCGGTTCTCGCCCTCCGAGATCGCGGTCATCGCCGCCGAGCTCTTCGAGGTGAGGGGAAACGCGGTCGACCTCGGCAGCGAGCGCGACCAGACGTTCCTGATCGACGGCGAGAGCGGCGGCGGGATCATCAAGATCTCCAACCTGGGCGAGGACACCGCCGTCCTCGACCTCGAGGCCGAGGCGATCCTGCATGTCCTCCGGGTCGACCCCGACCTGCCCGTCGCCCGCCCGCTCCCGGCCGCCGGAGGCGGCGCGCCCGACACCGTGTCGGCGTACCGGGCCGCCGTGGAAGGCCCCGACGGCACGCACTTCGTGCGGATGTTCGAGCGTCTGCACGGCCGGAGCGGCCCCGCCGCCACGGTCGAGGGGCGCCCGCTTGCGGAGTACGCGGCGACCCACGCGCGCCTGACCCGCGCGCTCCAGGGGTTCTTCCATCCGGCAGCCGGGCGCGAGCTGCTCTGGGACGCGAAGCACACGCCCCAGCTCCGGCAGTTCCTCCACCTGCTTCCGGGCGAGCGCGGCCGCACCCTCGTCGCGGATGTGATCGAGCGGTTCGAGACTCGGGTCCGCCCCCGCTGGGCGCGCCTTCCCGCGCAGGTCGTGCACGGCGACTTCACGCTCGACAACGTCCTCGTCGACGAGCGGGGGCGGATCACGGGGATCGCGGACTTCGGCGACATCGTGCACACCGCACGGGTCGCGGACTTTGCGGTCGGCCTTGCGTCGCTCCTGCGCGCGCGGGCCGGCGACGAGCTCTTCCGCACGGCGCGCCGTGCGATCGACGGGTACGGCTCGTCGCTCCCGCTCGAGCCGGACGAGCTCGCCGTTCTCGCCGACCTCGTGTCTGCCCGGCTGGCAGCGCTCGTCACGATCAGCGCGTGGCGCTCACGCCGCTACCCCGAGAACCTGGCCTACATCCAGGCGTGGGACGCTGACTCGTGGGCGCTCCTCGAGCTCTTCGCCGAGATGGGAGCCGATGCCGTCGCCCACGAGCTCGGCGCACCGCGCCGGCCTGCCAGCACGCACGAGCTCGCGCAGAGGCGAGGGCGTGCTCTCGGGACGGCGCTGACCGACCTCAGCTACCGAACTCCCGTACACGTCGTGAGCGGGAGGGGCGTCTGGCTCTTCGAGGCCGGCGGCCGGCGCCTGCTCGACGCCTACAACAACGTCCCCGTCGTGGGCCACTGCCACCCGCGGGTGACGGAGGCCGTCGTGCGGCAGACCCGAGCCTTGAACACACACGCGCGCTACCTGTACGAGCCGCTCGTCGAGCTTGCGGAACGGCTCGCGGCCTCCATGCCGCCCGGCTCGGCGCTCGACACGGCGATGATCGTCAACTCGGGCAGCGAGGCGAACGACCTCGCCTGGCGGATCGCGACCGCGAACACCGAGAGGACGGGCGCGATCG
>JACVSB010000212.1 GCA_014534155.1 Thermoleophilia bacterium | reverse complement strand
GAGCGCGCCGAGCGCAGTGCCGTATCCGCCGGTCGCGAGGCCGCCGGTATTGCAATGGGTGAGGGCGCGGGCGCCGACGTCGAGGAGGCCGGCCGCGTGCTCGGCCATGCGGCGGCACCGCTCGACCCCGTCGCGGTGGAGCACCCGTGCGCGCGCGGCGAGCGCGTCCGGATCGGCGCTCAGCCTTCGGAGGTCGCCGATCGCCCACGCGAGGTTGACGGCGGTGGGACGCGAAGCGAGAAGGAGGCGGGCCGCCTCGTCGAGGTCGTCACCCCGGGCGGCGGCGAGCGCGTAGGCGTACGCGGCCGCGATCCCGATCGCGGGTGCTCCGCGCACGGCGAGCGTGCGGATCGCCTCGGCGACGTCGGCGGCCGAGCGGCAGACGAGCTCCACCTCCTCGGCAGGAAGCCGGCGCTGGTCGAGCAGGACGACCGAGTCCGCCTCGAGGCGGACGATCTGCTCGGGCTCTAGGTCGCCCTCGCCCGGCCGGCTCACGCTTCCGAAAGATGCGCGCGCATCTTCCGGGGTTACGTCCCTTCGTCCCACGAGGCGAGGTAGCGCGCCTGCTCCTCGGTGAGGCGGTCGATCGTGACGCCCATCGTCTCGAGCTTGAGGCGGGCGATTTCGCGGTCGATCTCCTGCGGGACGTCGTAGACCCTCGGTTCGAGACGGTCGGCGTTCGCGACCATGAACTCCGCCGAGAGGGCCTGGTTCGCGAAGCTCATGTCCATGACGGCGGCGGGATGTCCCTCGGCCGCCGAGAGGTTCACCAGCCGCCCGTCCGCCACGAGGAAGAGCGTCCGCCCGTCCGCGAGCTCGTACCCGGCCACGTTCTCGCGGGCGCGGCGCTTCTCGACCGCGAGCTCCTCGAGCGCGGGGATGTCGATCTCGACGTTGAAGTGGCCGGTGTTCGCGAGGATCGCGCCGTCTTTCATGCGCTCCATCGCCGCCCGCGAGATCACATGCTTGTCCCCCGTGGCCGTGCAGAAGATGTCGCCCACCTCGGCCGCCCGCTCGATCGGCATCACCTCGTAGCCGTCCATGAGCGCCTCGAGCGCCCGCAGCGGGTCGACCTCCGTCACGATCACGTGCGCGCCCATGCCCCGCGCGCGAAGCGCGACGCCACGCCCGGTCCAGCCGTAGCCCGCGATGACGAACCGCCGGCCGGCCAGGAGCACGTTCGTCGCGCGGATGATGCCGTCGATCGTGGATTGCCCCGTCCCGTAGCGGTTGTCGAACATGTGCTTCGTCCTCGCGTCGTTCACCGCGATGATCGGATAGCCGAGCAGGCCCTCGGCCTCGAGCGCTTTCAGCCGAATGACGCCGGTCGTCGTCTCCTCCATGCCGCCGACGACCTCCTCGAGCTCTCCTCGCCGCTCCTTGTGGAGGATCCCGACGACGTCGGCGCCGTCGTCGATCGTCACGTGCGGGCGGTGGTCGACGGCCGCGTGGACGTGGGAGTAGTACGTCTCGTCGTCCTCGCCGCGAATGGCGAAGACCGGGATGCCGTACTCGGCGACGAGAGCCGCGGCGACGTCGTCCTGCGTCGAGAGGGGATTCGAGGCGCAGAGGACGAGGTCGGCCCCGCCTCCCACGAGGGCACGCGCGAGGTTCGCCGTCTCCGCCGTGACATGCAGGCACGCCGAGATGCGAAGCCCAGCGAGCGGCTGCTCACGCTCGAAGCGCTCGCGGATCGTCGCGAGCACGGGCATCTGGCGCTCCGCCCACCCGATCCGTACGACGCCCTCGGCGGCGAGCGAGAGGTCTCTGACGTCGTGCTGAGGTGTGGTCGTCGCCATGCCGCGCGGCATCCTAGCGGGCGCCCGCCGCGACGGCTCGTTCACGTGGTGTCGGCGCGGCCGTACCGGTCCTCGAGGCGAACCACGTCATCGAGCTCGGGAGTGGAAGCCTCGAGGATGACCGAGTTCTCGAGGGCCTTCCAGCGATGGACGATGCCCGGCGTCAGGTGGTAGGCACGACCGGCGCCGACGACCTCGACGGCCGGCGATCGACCCGGCTCGCCGATCTCGAGCTCGATCCGCCCCTCGTGCACGTAGATGACCTCCTCCTTCTCCCGGTGGAACTGGAGGCTCAGCTGCTCCCCTTTCCGGACATGCAGAACCTTGCCCGAGAAGTGCTTCGTGTGGGCGAAGACGATCTCGTAGCCCCAGGGCTTCTCGACGCGCCTCACCTCGGAGGCGAACCGGTCGAGATCCTCGAGGTTCGCGAGCATGTCGGTCATCGTGCCACCTCGATCGGCGCCGGCCGCCAGTCGGGTCGGCTCGCGAGAAACTCCTCGGCGCGGCGGAGGTCCTTCGGGGTGTTCACGGTGAGCCAGAGCCCCTCGTGGCGGAAGCCCGCGAGCCGCCGCTCTGCAGCGAGCTCTGGGAAGCTCGTAGTCTCGTGGTCGCCGCGCTCGGGAAGCCGCTCGATCGCTTCCTCCTCGAGGACGTAGAGCCCCGCGTTTACCCAGTGGGGGAGCCGGCCGGCCTCGTGGAACCCGACCACCGCGTCGTCGTCTCCGAGCTCGACGACTCCGAACGCGGACGGGAGAGGCGCAACGACGATCGTCGCCGCGGGCGCACGGTCCCGGTGCACGGCAAGGAGGACGTTCGGGTCGACGTCGAGGATCTCGTCTCCGTTCGCCGCGATCACCGGCCCGCTCTCCACGCGCGCGGCGGCCGCCCGCCGAAGCCCGCCGCCCCGGCCGAGCGGCTCTCGCTCCCCGACCGCCACGATCTCGGGCCCGAGGCCGGAGAGCTCCGATTCGAACAACTCCTCCTGGCCGGCTGCGCACGCGACCACGACCCGCTCGACGCCCGCCTCGGCTAACCGAGCGATCGCGTACGCGGCGAGCGGGACGCCGGCAACGTGGACGAGTGGCTTCGGCCGCCCCTGAGCCGCGTTCCCCAGGCGCTCCCCCTTCCCGCCGGCGAGGAGGAGAGCCTCCATCAGATCGCGGTTTCTCGCTCGCGCTCCTCGGTCTCCCGAACGGCGTGGAGAGGCGACGCTGCCCGCCCGATTCCCTCGTAGGCGAACCCGGCTTCGCGAACGGCGTCCGGATCGAGCATGTTCCGCCCGTCGATCACGAGCGGGTTTCGCATCGCCGCTCGCACCTCCGGCGAAGGCAACCGCTGCAGGTCGGCCCACTCGGTCACGATGACGGCCGCGTCGGCGCCTGCGACCGCGTCGTCGAGCATCTGCACGAGGTCGACGCCGCGCATGAGCT
>JACVSB010000112.1 GCA_014534155.1 Thermoleophilia bacterium | reverse complement strand
CTCGAACAGCTTGTTCAGGCCGACGGCGAGGCCGAGGCCGCCGAACAGCCCGACGACCGCCGCCGCCAGGCCGACCGCGAAGGCCTCGAGGATGACGGACGCCAAGATCTGGCGCCGGGACGCGCCGATCGTCCGCAGCGTTGCGAACTCGCGCGTCCGCTGCGCGACCGTGATCGAGAGCGTGTTGAAGATGACGAACGCGCCGACGAAGAGGGCAACGCCGGCGAACGCGAGCAGGAAGTAGCGGATGAACTTGGTGAACTCAGCGGTCTCGGCGTCCTTGCTCGCCTGCGCCTCGCCCGTCCGCACCTTCACGCTCTTCGCGGGGAGCGCGGCCTGAAGCTCCCTCACGAGCTCGTCGGGCGGGACGCCGTCCTTCGCCGCCACCGAGATCGCATCGAACTTGTTCTCGCGCTCGAGAAGCCGCTGGGCCTCCGGAAGCGTGAAGGCGGCGAACGTCGCCGTCCCGAGCGAGCGCGTGCTCCCGTACTGCGCGAGGCCGACGACGGTGAACGACTCGACCGGCTTCAGCGTCGCGATCTTCACCGAGTCGGCGATCGCGTAGCCCTCCCGGTCCGCCGTGGCGACGTCGAGAACGACTTCTCCGCGCGCCTGCGGCCACCGGCCTTCGAGGAGCTGTAGCGGGTTGAAGCGGGACGCCTGCGCCGAGGTGTCGATGCCGAAGCCGAACGACGGCGAGCCGTTCGTGTTCACGGCCTTGCCCTTCTTCGTCAGGATCTTCGTGTCCTGGATGCTGAGGACCGAGCCCGCCGCCGCCTCCACCTGGGGAACGGCGCGGACGCGCTGGAGGAGCGAGGCCGGGATGGGCGGTGCCTCCGCGGACTCGCCCTGAAACTCGATCTCGGCGCCCCGGCCCTGAACGACGGCATCCGTGTTCGCGTACGTCTCCTGGAAGATGGTGGAGAACGCCTTGTCGATCGTGTCCGTGAGCACGTACGTCCCGCTGACCATCGCGACGCCGAGCACGATCGCGACGGCCGTGAGCGCCGTGCGCAGCTTCCGGCCCGCGATGCCTTTGAGCGCGACCGCGATCACGCGCGGCTGACCTCTTCCATCGCGCGCAGGATCTCGCCGGCGCCGGTGCAGCGCATCTCCTTGACGATGAGGCCGTCCGCGAGGAAGAGCGTCCGGTCTCCGATTGCGGCCGCGCTCGCGTCGTGCGTCACCATGACCGTCGTCTGTCCGTACGCGTCGACCGACTCGCGGAGGACGTCGAGGATCTCCTGGCCCGTCTTCGAGTCGAGGTTCCCGGTTGGCTCGTCCGCGAAGATCACGGTCGGCCGCGAGACGAGGGCGCGGCCGATCGCGACGCGCTGCTGCTGGCCGCCGGAGAGCTCGGAGGGGCGGTGCGAGCGGCGGTCGTGCAGCCCGATCTTGCCGATCACCTCGTCGATCCACGCCTTGTCCAGCTTGCCGCCCGCGAGCTGGAGCGGAAGCGTGATGTTCTCCTCGGCCGTCAGCATCGGGAGCAGGTTGAAGAACTGGAAGATGAACCCGATGTGCGTGCGGCGCAGCTTCGTGAGCTCGTTGTCGTTCAGCTCCGTAATCGGCGTCCCCGCGATTGCGACCTTCCCCGACGTCGGCTTGTCCAGCCCGGCAAGGATGTGCATGAGCGTGGACTTGCCCGAGCCTGACGGGCCCATGATCGCCATCAGCTCGCCGGGTTGAATCGTCAGGGAGACCCCGCGAAGGGCGTCGACCGCGGTCTCGCCCGCGCCGAAGCGGCGGGTGACGTCGGCGGCCGAGACGACGCCGGCGGCGACGGCGGGTGCGGTGCGAGGCTCGATACGTGCGGTTGCGTTCACTGGTTCCTCCCGGGATCGGCTCGCTCCATCCTCCCAGAGCCCGCAAGAGCGGCAAGGAGGCGAACCTGAGTCTTAACGTGCGGGTAACCGAACCACCACAACTCGCTGGCGAGGGAACGGCGCCCCCCTACCGCTCGCCGGCGAGGAAGAAAGCCGCCGCCGCAGCACCGTACGCCGTCACGAGAAGGAAGCCGCGGAGGCGGCTCGAGCGGCCGCCCCAAAGGACGAGCGCGGGAACCGCCACGGCTCCCGCGACCACGCCCAGCTCGACTGGGCGGAAGGCAAGAGAGAGCGGGTGGATCGCCCAGGAGAAGAGGGCGACGGCGGGGATGAGGAAGACCGCGACCTGCGCGCTCGAGGCGAGCGCGATCTCGGCCGCGAGCTTCAGCTGGCCGCGATGGGCCACGACGACCGCCCCGCCGTGCTCGGCCGCGTTGCCGACGATCGCCACGATCACCGCAGCGACGAAGAAGTCCGTCAAGCCGAGCTCCTCGGCGAACGCCTCGAGGGAATGGACGAGTGTCTCCGCGACGAGCGCCGTCACGGCCGTCGCGACTCCCAGGACCGCGAGGGCGACCGGGAGTGACCACGCTTCGATCTCGTCGGGCACGTCCGAGACGTGCAGCCGGCGATGGCGCCGGAGCGCGACCCAGGTGACGACAAGGTAGAGCGCGAGCAAGACGGCCGAGACGGGGAGCGAGAGGACCGCGAGCGACCTCCTGTCGGGATCGCCGTCGAGGGCCGGGATTGCGGGGACGAGGAAGAGGAGCACCGCGACGGAGACGAGCGCGAAGGACGTGAGCGTCGAGCCCCGATCGAGCTCGCCGCGCCCGCCGAAGATGAGCGAGAAGCCGAGCACGAGGAGGAGGTTGCCGACGACGCTCCCGGTGAGCGACCCGCGCACGACCTCCGTCAGGCGGGCGTCGACCGCGACGAGCGCGATGATCAGCTCGGGGGCGTTCCCGAAGGTTGCGTTCAGGAAGCCCCCGATCCCGGGCCCCGTATGCCTCGCCGCGTGCTCGGTCGCCTCGCCGATCAGCCACGCGAGGGGGACCAGTGCGGCCGCGGCGAGGATGAAGAGCGTGAGACCGCTCGCGTCCGTCGCTCTGTCGACCACCACTGCCGCCGGCCCGAGCGCGAGCAGGGCGAAGAGCGCGTTGCGGACCAAGGCGCGCGCACCCTACCCTCTCGCCCGGTGATCGACGCCGTCCTCTTCGACTGGGGCGACACCCTCTTTCACTTCCGCTACGACGAGGAGCTCCTCGAGGCTGGATGGGCGGCCGGGCTGGCCGCGGCGGGACGCGATCGGCTCCCGGC
This sequence comes from Thermoleophilia bacterium, assembly GCA_014534155.1. Next base: position 3,030 of record JACVSB010000112.1, on the reverse strand, counting down.
GCCGGACGAGGCGGCGGCCCATTTCCGGGACTCGTACCTGCCGCTCGTCCTCGAGCCGGGCACGCTGGAGGAGGTGGAGTACCCCGGGATCGTGCGGCGCGTGCTCGCCCGCTTCGGGGTCGAGATCGACGACGAGGCGCTCGCACGCTTCCTCGAGGCGGAGCACGAGGCGTGGGTGCCCGCGCGCCGGATGGGCGCGGAGTCGCATGCGCTCCTCGACTCGCTCCGCGAGCGCGGCCTTCGCGTCGGCCTCGTCTCGAACGCCTTCGACCCCGGCTGGCTCCTTCGCCGCGACCTCGAGCGGATGGGGTTGGCGGAGCGCCTCGAGACAGCGGTCTTCTCGTCAGAAGTCGGCGTTCGCAAGCCCCACCCACGGATCTTCGAGACCGCTCTCGTCGCGCTCGATACCCCGGCGGAGCGCACGCTCTTCGTGGGCGACAGCCGCTACGCCGACATTCGCGGCGCCGGGGAGCTCGGGATGCGGACGGCGCAGGCGCTCTGGTTTCGCGTGGACGGCGACGAACGCGGGGCCGACCCGGACTTCCAGGCGTTCACGCCCATGGACGTGCTCGACATCGCACGCCGGCTGATCGGGGAGGCGTAGACGCGCCTGCGCGCCACCACTGGCAACGCTGCAGCAGCGCCAGCACAAGGTGATCCCCCCGTCGAGGCTTGCGCAGATGCCGGCCTTTCCCCAGAATCCACACGATGCAACGGCGCCTCCCCGTCGTCTCCGACCTGCCGCTTCGGCCGCAGGACGAGACGGAATGCCGTCGCTGCGACGTCCATTGCGACAAGGTCGTCTACCCGGCCGCGTGCGTCGAGGGCGCCTGCCCCTTCCTCTACGCCTACGAGGAACACGGGCGGACGTTCGTCGGCTGCATGCAGAAGGTGTACGGAGTCGAGATCGACCTCGAGCTCCTCACGAGGGCGCAGGGGGCGGCGTCGGGATTCGGGGCCGTCAAGGCGCGGCGACAGCCGCTGCCGATGTGCCGCGCGGAGGTCTCGACCTGCTACGAGAACCGGACGGGCGAGCTCGGCTGCGTGAACCCGGAGTTCCTCGAGCTCCCCGAGGGGACGCCCTCGTTTCGCGTTACCGGAGGCGGAGCGGCCTCCGACTAGAGTCCGGGTCGCTCCGCGAGGGCGCGGTCAGCGGAGCTCTTAGCGCGCCGCGCCGGCGAGTGCGCGGGCGTGCAGCTCCCGGAGCTTCCTGATCTCGTCGGCATCGGGCCCCTTGCCGTCCTTTCCCGGCACCTCCAGGACGGCCGGAAGGCCCTGGAGCCTGGGATCCGCCAGGAAGACCGAGAGCCGATCGCCGAGGACGCCTTCGCCGATGTTCGCGTGCCGGTCGCGGTTCGAGCCGCGCTCGTCCCGCGCGTCGTTTACGTGGAGCGCCCGCAGGCGATCGAGGCCGATGAGCTCGTCCAGCTCCGCGATCGTGGCAGCGAAGACCTCCGGAGCGGTCACGTCGACCCCCGAGACCCAGAGGTGGCAGCTGTCGAGGCAGACGCCAAGGCGGGGAGGGCGCCCGAGGCGAGCGACGAGGAGGGCGAGCTCGGCCGGCGAGCGTCCGATCGTTCCGCCGGCGCCCGCCGAGTTCTCGATCAGGAGCCACGTCGCATCCCCGCACCGCTCGAGCGCGAGCTCCAGGGCGGCGACCACGCGGGCGAGCCCCGCGTCGAGCCCCGCGCCGAGGTGCGAGCCGACGTGGAGGACGACGCCGTCGGCGTCTATCGCGCGCGCGACGTCGACCGTGCCGAGGAGGGCTGCGACCGACTTCTCGTAGATCTCGTCGTCGGGGGAGGCGAGGTTGATCAGGTAGACGGCGTGGCAGAGGACAGCGCCGATCTCCGCCTGCGCGCGCCGCTCCCGGAACCGCTCGATCGCCTCCGGCTCGTGCTTCGTCGCGCGCCACGTCCGCGGGCTCTGCGTGAAGACCTGCACCGCGTCGGCCTCCAGCGCCTCCACGCGGTCGATCGCGGTGTGGATCCCACCGGCCGTGGAGACGTGCGCTCCCAGCAGCACGCGAGCACGCTAACCGAGGAAGGCCGCCAGGCGGCGCGCCTCGTCCTCGACGTCGCGGCGGGCGGCGAGCGGAAGCGGCTCGAACGGCTCGGCGACGACCCGGCCGTTCTCACGCCGCCAGCTGCCCGCGACGAACCCGTCCACGAGGAAGGTGTCCAGCACGTCCCCGTTGGGCGCGATCACGGTCCGCCGGAAGCGCTCCGGGAGGACGCGCTCGCGCCGGTCGTAGGCGAGCAAGAGCTCGTCCCAGCGCGGCAGGAAGCGAACGGGCGTGGCGGTCCGCGGCGCGGCGATCGGCGCGCCCGGGAGATCGACGAGATCGCGTCCGCCCTCGTCGCGGAAGTGGCGCAGGCGAAGCGAGGAGAGCGCCGGATCGAGGTCGCGCAGAGGCACGCGGCTCCAGCACGCGAGGTCGGCTCTGGACGCCGGCCCGTACGCCGCCAGGTAGCGCCGCGCGAGGTGGACGCGACCGACCTCCGGTTCGGCGAGCGGGAGCTCGACTCGCCGGAAGGGCGTCACGCGCGGCGGAGACCAGCGCGCTGCTTCGGGCGCCTGCTCGAGCTGGGCGAGAACGAGAAGCCACTGGAGCTGGCGCTGTGGTCGAGGATCGTGAGTCGGCGCGGGCGGCCGCTCGTAGCCGAGGAGGGAGAGAAGCTCGCGCCTCGTCACTCGTCCTTTCCGTCGCGCGAGCTCGACCGCCGCCGCGACGGTCTCGGCGGGCGGAGGGTCGACGCCGCGCGTGCGTGCGAGCGTGGCCGCTTCGCGAACGCCGGCGGCGAAGAGGGGGTAGTCCGCGGCGCTGACGAGATGCAGGGTCGCGCGCATGAGCGTCGCCTTGAGAACGGACTCTCGTACCAGCGCCCTCTCGAGCTGCTCCCGCTTGAACCCGTCCAGGCGCGCCCAGAGGGCGAGGTACGGGGACGGCGCCCACTGGGCCTGGAGGCCCGCGAGGCGCTCGACGGCCGCGCTCGCGCGCACGCGTGCGCGCGAGAGGAGAAGCTGGCG
>JACVSB010000387.1 GCA_014534155.1 Thermoleophilia bacterium | reverse complement strand
CGCACCTCGCCGCCCGGCGCCCGAAACGGCGAGTACGGGAGCACCTACTGGCTCGACTTCCTCAGGAGCAACCCCGAGCGGCGCTACGTCTCGGACGGGGACCCCGAGAGGATCTCCTTCCCGGGCGACCACGCCTCCGAGCTCGCGCCGCGCTTCCAGGCGAGGGCGAACGCGTACTAGCGCGGTCCCGTCCGGGCCGCGCGCCTCCCCGGAGCGCGCGAGAGCGACCGGCGGGCGGGCGCTAGCGGCTGCGGCCGGGACAGGACGGGCTCGAAGAGGTCGCCGCGGCGCTCCAGGCGGTCGAGCACGCAGCTCATGGTGAACGAGCGCGGATCGAGGCCCTCGTGCAGCTCGTCCCACGCGAGCGGCGTCGAGACGGGCGCGCCGGGGCGCGGGCGCACCGAGTAGACGGAGGCGATGGTCTTCCCCGGCCCGTTCTGGCGGGCGTCGAGGTACACGCCCTCCCGTTTGCGCTTCAGCCACTCGGTCGTCACGACTCCCGGGTTCTCGCTCACGAGCCGCGCCGCGACACGCTCGGCGAAGTCGCGCGTCTCCTCCCAGCCGGAGCGCCGGGTGATCGGGACGACGACGTGAATGCCCTCGGCGCCGCTCGTCTTCACGTGGGACCGGAGCCCGAGCGCCTCCAGCGCCTCGCGCACGAGGTGCGCCGCCCGCACGCCGAGCGCGAAGCCGCCGTCCGGGGGGTCGAGGTCGAAGAGGACGAAGTCCGGGCGGTCCGGCTTGTCCCAGCGCGAGTACCACGCGTTCATGTCGATGCAGTGCATCTGCACCATCCAGAGGAGCGCCAGCTCGTCGTTCACGAGCGGGAACTCGACGATCCGCGAGCCGCCCTCGCGGGGGTACGTGCGAAAGGGGCGCCGCGGGATCCACTCGGGCATCCCTTTCGGCGCGTCCTTCTGGAAGAAGAAGGGCCCGGCAATCCCCTGCCGGTAGCGCTTCATCGTGAACGGCCGGTCGCGAAGGTGCGGGACGAGGGCGGGCGCCACGGCGGCGTAGAAGTCCCAGAGATCCGCCTTGGTGATCCCCGCCGGAGGGAAGAGGTCGCGCTCACCGCTCG
>JACVSB010000289.1 GCA_014534155.1 Thermoleophilia bacterium | reverse complement strand
TCCGCCCGCGCTCCTCCACCGAGAGAGGCTGGCCGTGGGTGAAGTCGAAGCGCAGCTTGTCGGGACGAACGGCGGAGCCCGCCTGGCGCACGTGGTCCCCGAGGACCTGCCTGAGCGCCTCGTGCAGGAGGTGCGTCGCCGTGTGGTTCGCCATCGTCGGGAAGCGCACCTTCCAGGGGACGACGGCGCGCACGCGCTCGCCGGCCCGGAAGCCCTCCCCCGAGAAGACGAGCGCCTGGTCGTCGCCGAAGCGGTGGCCCGTGACCAACTCGGCGCGCGCCCCGTCCTCCTTCTCGATCCACCCTGCGTCCGTCACCTGCCCGCCGCCCTCGGCGTAGAACGGCGACTCGCGCAGCTTCGCGAGGAAGAGGCCCTCGTCGAGGGGCTCGAGCGCTCCGATCTGGGTCAGGACGTCCGTCTTCTCGTAGCCCACGAACTCGCTGCGAAAGCCCGCCTCACGAGCGAACCCGGCGGCGCGCTCGACGCCCGCACCGGTACCCGCGGCCGCGCGAGAGCGAGAGCGCTGCTCCTCCATGAGGAGCGTGAAGCCCTCGTCGTGGAGCGGGATTCCGCGCTCGCGAGCGAGCTCGCGCGTGAGCTCGACCGGGAAGCCGTAGGTGTCGTGGAGGCGGAAGAGGTCCTCGCTCGTGATCTCCCCCCGCGCTGCCACCTCCTCGAACAGGCGCTGTCCCCGCGCGAGCGTCTGGGCGAAGCGCTCCTCCTCGGCAGCGAGGACGTCGCCGATCGCGCGCCGGTGCTCTCCGAGCTCGGGGTAGACCCCGCCCATCTGCTCGCACACCGCGTCGGCGAGGCCGGCGAGGAAGGGGCTCTCGAGGCCGATCCGGCTCCCGTGCTGGACGGCGCGGCGAGCGATCCGCCGCAGGATGTAGCCGCGGCCCTCGTTCGAGGGCGTGACGCCGTCGGCGACGAGGAACGTCATCGCCCGCCCGTGGTCGGCGAGTACCCGGTGCGCCTTCGTCGCCTCCTCGGTCTCGCCGTAGCGGGTTCCCGTCTCCGCCTCGACCCACGCCATGATCCGCTGGAAGCCGTCCGTCTCGTACACCGAGTGGACGCCCTGGAGGATCGCCGCGTTCCGCTCCACCCCGGCTCCCGTGTCGATGTTCTGGGCGGGGAGCGGCGTGAGCGTGCCGTCGTCGCCGAGGTCGAACTCCATGAAGACGAGGTTCCAGAACTCGAGGAACCGGTCGCACTCGCAGCCCGGGGCGCAATCGGGCCGTTCGCAGCCGTGCTCCCGCCCGCGGTCGTAGTAGAGCTCGGAGCACGGGCCGCACGGCCCGGTCGGGCCGAGCTGCCAGAAGTTCTCCGAGCGCGGGAGGTCGGTGATGCGCGCAGCGGGGATCCCCACGCGCTCCCACGCGCGCACGGCCACCTCGTCGCGTCCGAGGCCGAGCTCCGGGTCGCCGGCGAACACGGTTGCCCAGACGCGCTCCTCTGGGTAGCACAGCTGCTCGGTCACGAACGCCCACGCGAGGTCGACCGCGCCGTCCTTGAAGTAGTCGCCGATCGAGAAGTTGCCCAGCATCTCGAAGAACGTGAGGTGGCGGGCCGTCAGCCCGACCTCATCGATGTCCGTCGTCCGGAAGCACTTCTGCACGGTCGTCAGCCGCTTCGCGGGCGGCGGCTCGACGCCCAGGAAGTACGGCTTGAGCGGCTGCATTCCCGCCGTCGTGAGGAGGACGGACGGGTCGTAGGTGGCGGGGACGAGCGACCCCGAGGGACGACGGAGGTGGCCCTTCGCCTCGAAGAAGGAGAGGAAGCCGTCGCGCAGCTCGTCGCTCGTCCTCATGGAGCGATCGTAGCGTCGCTCCCCGCGATCTCCCGGCCGCGGGTCCGCGCGGAGCGCGCCCGCGACGTCGTCAGCCGCCGGCCGCGTGGCGCGAGGGCTCCTCGCCGTCGACGGCGATCTCCTCGCGGATCTTGTCCAGGGCGCGGCGGATGAGGCGGGAGACGTGCATCTGCGAGATCCCCACCTGCTGGGCTATCTGCGACTGCGTCAGCCCCTCGAAGAAGCGCAGATGGAGGATCCGCCGCTCCCGCTCGTCGAGCAC
>JACVSB010000016.1 GCA_014534155.1 Thermoleophilia bacterium | reverse complement strand
GGCGCCGATGCCGTCCGGCTCTACCTCCTCTTCATCGGGCCGGTGGACCAGGACGCCGAGTGGCAGGACGCGGGCTTCGAGGGAGTCGTTCGCTTCCTGCACCGCCTCTGGCGCACCGTGCTCGAGCACGTGGACGCACCGGCGCGCGCAGACCTCCCGGACACGCCGCTCGCGCGCAAGGCGCATGCGACGATCGCCAAGGTGACCGACGACATCGGCCGGCGGTTCGCCCTGAACACGCCGATCGCGGCCGTGATGGAGCTCGTGAACGAGATCGGCCGCTCCCCGTCCGATCCGGCCGTCCGCTTCGCTGCCGAGACCGCCGTGTCGCTCGTCCAGCCCTACGCGTCGCACATCGCGGAGGAGCTCTGGGAGCGGCTCGGGCACGAGCGCCTTTGGGCGACACCGTGGCCGCAGGCTGATCCAGCCTTCCTCGCCCGGGAGACCTTCGAGCTCGTCGTCCAGGTGAACGGGAGGATGCGGGGCCGCGTGGAGGTCCCCTTCGGGCTCTCCGAGGAAGACCTCGTCTCGCGCGCGAAGGAGCTGCCGCGAGTCCGCGCCCACGTGGACGGCGCCGAGATCCGGAAGGCGATCGTCGTGCCGGGAAAGCTCGTCAACCTCGTCGTCTAGGGGCCTCCGGGAACCTCCGTGATGCCGGGGCACGCGACGACCGCGCGCCGGCCCAGGAGACAGGAAGGCGAATATGCGGGCATATGTGTGCGAGTGAGGGCGCCGCCAGCGGCCGGTTTGCAGCTGCACCCGGCGCGCGAGGGCTTTCCGGACACGCCCTAGCTGTCCGGCCGTGACTGCGGCGGACGTCTTCCTCGTCGCGTGGCTCGGGCTCTTCGCCCTGGCCGGAGCGGCGCGCGGCCTTGTCGCGCAGCTGCTCTCGCTCACCGGGGTCGTTGGGGGAATCCTCGTCGGCGCGTGGCTGGCGCCGAAGGTGTTCGCAGTGGGCGGCCAGTCGGTTCCGCTCGCGAGCCTCGTCGGCGCAGGGCTCGGAGCGTTCGCCCTCGGCATCGTGAGCGCGCGCCTCGCCGGCGGCGCAGGTGCTTACCTCCGCCGGCGCGCCGCGCTTCGGGCCCTGGACAGGGTCGGCGGAGCCGCGGCCGGCGGAACGCTCGCGCTCGCCCTCGCCGCGGTCCTCGGCCTCGTCGCCCTGCACGAGCCGGAGCTGGGTCTGCGCCGCGCCGTGCAGCGCTCGACGCTCTGGCCGCCGCTCGTCCGCGCCGTCCCCGCCGAGCCCCTGCTGCGGGCGCTGGAACGGTTCGACCCCCTGCCGGTGCTCGCGGGGGTGGCGCCGCGCGCACTGCCGCCACCCGACCCGAGCGTGCTCTCGCGACCCGCCGCCCGCGCCGCGGCGTCCAGCGTCGTCAAGGTCGAGGGCAGCTCCTGCGGGCTCGGCGTGCAGGGCTCCGGGTGGGTCATCGCGCGGGAGCTCGTGGCGACGAACGTCCACGTCGTCTCCGGCCAGAAGGAGACGACCGTGGCGGCACCGGGGGCGAGGCCGCTCGCGGCGACGGTCGTCTCCCTCGATCCGCGAAACGACGTCGCCCTCCTCCGCGTTCCGGCGCTCGCCGCGCGACCGCTCCGCGTGAGCCGGCAGGCCGCGTCGCCCCGCCCGGTCGTTCTCCTCGGGTATCCCCGCGACGGGCCGCTGACGGCCACGGCCGGCACCGCGGGGGCGGTGCGGACCGTGGTGACAACCGACGCGTACGGAAACCGGCCGGGCCCGCGATCGGTGGTTCCGCTGCGCGGCCGCGTGCAACCGGGAGAGAGCGGGGGGCCGGTCGTGGACCGGCGCGGCCACGTTGCCGCGATGATCTTCGCCGGGGCACGAAGCGGCGGGGGCGGCTACGCAGTGCCCGTCGAGCTCGTCCTCCGCGCGGCGGCGCGGCCGCTTGCCCGGGTCGATCCGGGCCCCTGCGCAGGCTAAGTCTCTCTCGTCACGCGAGCACGCGTAACCCGGCGCGCTCCGCGCGCCACGCGAAGGCAACGCTCCGGAAGCATCGAAGCGTGACCCCGAGCGCCCACTCCCGCTAGCGGATGGACATGCCGGAGATCTCGCGCCGCCGCGCGCTCGCGTACGCGGCCGCCGTCCTCGTCCTCCTGGTCGTCGGGGGACGCTTCCTCCTCGGCGGCGGCACTGGCGGCGGCCGCGCGCCCGTCCGGGCTGCCGTGCTCACGGCCGAGAAGGCCGCTCCCGCTGACGTCGTGGTCCACGTGGTCGGGGCCGTACGCCGGCCGGGGCTCTACCGGCTTCCGGAAGGGAGCAGGGTCGACGACGCGATCGCGCGCGCGGGCGGAGCGGGCCGGCGGGCCGAGCTCGCCCTCGTGAACCTCGCTTCTCCCGTCGCCGACGGCCAGCAGATCGTCGTCCCAGCGAGGACCGGCCGCTCGGGCCGACCCACCGCAGTCGCCCCGGCAAGCGCGTCGCCCCCGCCGCAGCCCGTGCACCTGAACAGCGCGACCCTGGAGGAGCTCGACGCGCTCCCGGGAGTCGGTCCCGTCACGGCCCAGAAGATCCTCGAGTACAGGACGGCCAAGGGCGCGTTCTCCTCGGTCGACGAGCTCGACGCGGTCCCGGGCATCGGTCCGGCGCGCCTCGAGCAGCTCCGCGAGCTCGTCCAGCTGTGACGGCGCGGCTCTCGCCCCCGGCGCCTCACCTCTTCGCCGCCTCGGCGTGCGCGGGCCTTGCGCTCTCCCTCCTCGCGCGGCCCGTCGCCCGGGGGCTTCCGCTCGTCGCGACGGTGGCCGTGCTCGCCGCGCTCGTCTCCCCGCGCGGCCGCGTGCTCGCGCTCGCCCTTGCCACGCTGGCCGCGGGCGCGTGGTGGGGGAGCACCCGGCTGGAGCGCCTCGACGCGAGCGCTCTCGCCGCGACCGTCGGCAGCGCCGGCCTCGCCACGGTGGAGGTCACCGGCGCCGCGCGGACGAGCCGGTTCGCTGTCCGCGTCCCCGTCCTGGTCCATGCGTTCGATCGCGTGCAGGTGCACGAGCGTGCGCGCCTCGAGCTTCCTCGCGGCCGCGCTCCGCCGCAGGGATCCCTCCTCGAGCTCGTGGCCGAGCTACGTGCGCCGCGGAGAGGGCGACGCGGCTTCGACGAGGCGGTCTACCTCCGGCGCCGAGGCGAGCACGTCGTCCTGCGCGGACGCTGGTACCGGATCGTGGGGCGCCGCGGCGGCCTTCAGGGGGTTGTCGACCGTCTGCGCGAGCGCGTCTCGCGCTCGCTCGCGCCGGGGCTTTCCGGCGAGCGGCGTGCGCTCGTGAAGGGCGTCGTCCTCGGAGAGGACGAAGGGCTCGAGCAGTCGCTGCAGGACGCCTTTCGCGCGTCGGGCCTCTACCACCTGCTCGCCGTCTCGGGGCAGAACGTCGCGTACGTCGTCCTCGCCGTGCTCCTCGCCGCCTGGGCGCTCGGCCTCCCCCGGTGGGTCGGCCACACAGCCGCGCTCGCCGCGGTGGCTGCGTACGTCGCCGTCGTCGGGTGGCAGCCGAGTGTCGTGCGCGCGGGCGTAGCGGGGTCCCTCGCGTCGCTCGCCTGGCTCTCGGCGCGCCTCGCCGACCGCTGGTACTTCTGCCTCCTCGGCGCGGCGCTCCTGCTGGCCGTGAACCCTTACAGCGCGCTCGACCCGGGGTTCCAGCTCTCCTTCGCTGCAGTGGTGGGGATCTTCGTCGCTGTCCCGCGCTTCCAGCGCCGGCTGGAGGGGTACCCGCTCCCCCGGCGCCTGACCGAGGTCGCGGCCGTGTCGGCGGTCTGCGCAGTGGTCACGGCGCCGGTCCTCTGGGTGCACTTCGGTGCCGTGCCCATCTTCTCCGTCGTCGCGAACGCGCTCGCAGCACCAGTGGTCGCGCCGATGCTCGGCTTCGGGCTCCTGTGTGCGGCGCTGAACCCAGTAGCGCCTCCCGCGGCGCTCGCCCTCGCCTGGGTCAACGGGTGGCTGGCCGCGTACCTCGCCTGGTGCGCCCGCGTCGTCGGCGGTCTCCCGCACGCCCAGCTCCAGTCGCCGCGCGTGCTCGGGGCGGGCGCGGGAGGCGTGCTCGCACTTGCCCTCGCTCGGCGGCTTCCGCGCCGGCGCAGGGCCCGACTCGCCGCACTCGCAGTCGTCGTGCTCGCGCTCGCCGCTGCCTGGCACGCGACCGGCGGCGGCACCGACGGGCCTCCGGCGCCGCTTGGGCTTCGCGTGACCTTCCTGGACGTCGGGCAGGGAGACGCGACGCTCCTCGAGGTGCCGGAAGGCGCGGTGCTCGTGGACGAAGGCCCTCCCGAGGCGGAGGTCGACGAGCAGCTGCAGGCGCTTGGCGTCGACCGGCTCGAAAGCGTCGTGCTCACCCACCCTCAGCGCGACCACGTCGGCGGAGCGCGGGAGGTGCTCGAGTCGCTGCCCGTCGGGTTCGTGCTCGACCCCGGCCTCCCGGTGGCGAACGGGGACGAGCGTCGCGCCCTGGCCGCTGCCCGCCGGCGGCGGGTTCCGGTCGTGATCGCACGAGCCGGGCAGGCGTACGCGCTCGGGCGCCTGCGGCTGCGCGTGCTGTGGCCGGACGACTCGGCCCGCGCGGGCGAGGACCCGAACGCGCATGCAGTCGTGCTCCTCGCCTCGTACGGAGGAACCGACGTCCTCCTTCCGGCCGACGCGGAGACCGACGTCACGCTCCGGCTGCGCTTGCCACGGGTGGAAGTGCTGAAGGTCGCACACCACGGGTCCGCGGACGACGGCCTTCCCGAGCTCCTCGCCCGGACGGCGCCGCGCGTCGCCGTGATCTCCGCAGGCGAGGGCAACGACTACGGGCATCCGGCGCCCTCGACGCTCGCGGCTCTCGCCGAGGCGCCGGACCTCGCCGTCTACCGGACCGACGAGGACGGGCGCGTCATCGTCGAGTCGGACGGAGCGCGCATCGGCGTCGCGAAGGGCCGCTGACTATGCTCGCCCCGTGTCGAGCGAGCCGCTGGGGGCCGTCTACCTCCTGCTCGGAAGCGACCGGCCGAAGATCCGCCGCGCGCTCGCGCGGCTGCGAGCGAGATTCCCGCCGGAGTCGGTGGAGTCGCTCTCGGCCGAGAGCGGGAGCGGCCATGACGCGGTCGCCGCCTGCAACGCGCTGGGCCTCTTCGGGGGAGGCGACCGCCTCGTCGTCGTCGACGACGTGCAGGCGTGGGGTGCCGACGATGCGGAGGCTGTCGCCGACTACGTCGCCGCTCCCTCCCCGGGGACGACGCTCGCCCTCGTGGCCGGCGGCGCCCTCAAGGCGCCCGCGCTCGCCGAGGCCTGCGAGCGCGCCGGAGGCCTCCTGCGCTTCGACGTCCCAAAACCGCGCGACGCGTCCGTGTGGGCCCGCGGCGAGCTCGAGCGCCTCGGCGTCCGCGCGGACGCCGACGCCGTGCGCGCCCTCGTCGAGTCCGTCGGCGACGACGTCGTCGAGCTCGCGAGCGAGATCGAGAAGCTCGCGACGTGGGCCGGGGACGAGCCGGTCACCCGCCTGGACGTCGAGCGCTTGGCGGTTCCCGTCGGGGAGACGTTCGTCTGGTCGCTCACGGACGCCTGGGGCGCGCGCGACACGGGACGCGTGCTCGCGGCGTGCGAGGCGCTGCTTGAGCGCCGGACGAAGGAGCCCTTCGTCGTCGCCGCGGCGCTCGCCTCGTACGTCGGGCGGGTGCGTGCCGCCGGGGTCCTCGGCTTGGAAGGGCTAGGCGCCGCAGAGGTCGGCAAGCGCCTGCGGATCAAGGAGTACCCGGCGCGCAAGGCGCTTCAACACGCGCGCAACTACACGACGGACGAGCTCGATGGGGCGGTCGTCCGGCTCGCCGAGCTCGACGCCGCCCTCAAGGGCGCAAGCCGTGTCTCCGCCGAGCTCGAGCTCGAGCGGGCGCTCGTCCACGTCACGGAGCCGGCGCCCGCCCCCGCTCGGGGCTGACCGGCACCTCGGAAGCGGGCTCGCCCGCTACGCGTTTGCGCGCGAGGCGAGCCGAGCCGCCTGGGACTTCTTCCGGGCTGCCTTGCGCGGGTGGATCGAGCCCCGGGCTGCCGCCCGGTCGAGCCAGCGGACGAGCTCTGCGTGCTCCGCCGCGATCCGCGCGTCGTCGCCGTCGGCGACCGCGCGCTCAAGCCGCCGCATGAACGTCTTGGCAGTCGAGCGCCAGCGCAGGTTCTCGGTGCGCTGGCGGGCGGCAATGCGGACACGGCGCTCTTGCTGCTTGATGTTCGGCATAGGAAGGGTCGCACGGACGCGGCGACGCCACGATCGTACCAGCGCTCACCGGCAGGGCGTGCCGCGCCGAGCGCGCCTGCCGGCGAGGCGCTTCCCTACCATCCGGCCATGTCGCGCGGGGCCGACGAGAGACGTTCGTCGCCCGGCGACCCCTCCGCCGGGGCGGCTCCCGGCGCTCCCGCGGCGGCCGACGCCGCCGGCGGCCGGTCGGCGCCCGCCTCGGAGGACGCCGCTCGCTCCGAGACGACGGCGCGGCGCGCTCGCGTCGCGCGCTCGACGGCGGTCTTCTCGGTCGCCACGGGAGCGTCGCGCATCCTCGGCCTCTTCCGCGAGATCGTGGCGCGCCGCTACTTCGGCGTCGAGGGGCCGATCAACACCTTCACCGTCGCGTTCCAGATCCCGAACCTCGTCCGCGCACTCGTCGCGGACGCGGCCCTGTCGGCCGCCTTCGTCCCGGTCTTCAGCGAGCTCCTCGAGAAGCGCCAGGCGGTCCGCGCCTGGAGGGTCGCCTCGACGCTCTTCTGGCTCGTCCTCCTCGGCCTCGGCGGCCTGACCGCGCTCTTCGTGCTGCTCGCGCCGTGGCTCATGCGGCCGTTCGGATACCAGGGTGCCGAAGCCGACCTGGTCGTCGGCCTCTCGCGCGTCCTCTTTCCGATCGTCGTGCTGCTCGGGCTCTCCGGCGTCGTCGTCGGGATCCTGAACACGTACGAGCACTTCGCGGTGCCGGCGCTCACGCCCGTATTCTGGAACCTCGCGATCATCGCGGCGCTTGTCGTCGGCGTCCCCCGGGCCGACAGCGCCTCGGCGAAGCTCTACGTGTACGCGGGGGGCATCGTCGCGGGGACCGTGATCCAGCTCCTCCTCCCGCTTCCGTGGCTTCGGGGCCGGGACGACCGCCTGCGCGTCGTCGTCGACTGGCGAGATCCCGGCGTCCGTCGCGTCTTCGTGCTCATGCTCCCCGTCACGCTCGGGCTCGGGCTCGTCAACTTCAACCAGGTCATCAACACATTCTTCGCCGCCCGCTACATCGACCCGACGCTCGCCCCGAGCGCGATCGAAGCGGCTTTCCGCATCTACATGCTCCCGCAGGGGATGTTCTCGGTCGCGATCGCGACGGTGCTCTTCCCGTCCCTCGCCCGGCTCGCGGCGCGCGGCGACCTGGACGGTCTGCGGAGGGCGACGGCCGCCGGCCTGCGCCAGATTGGCTTTCTGCTCCTGCCTGCGAGCGCGATCTCGGCGGCGCTCGCCGTCCCGATCGTCCGCCTCCTCTACGAGCGCGGCGAGTTCGGGCCGCACGAGACGGAGATCGTCGCCCAGGCGCTCGTCGCGTTCTCGGCGGGCCTCACCTTCAACGGGACGATGCTCATGCTCACGCGGGCGTTCTTCAGCCTGCAGTCGCCGTGGGTACCGACCGCCGTCGCCCTGGGCAACCTCGCTTTCCAGGTCGTCCTGAACGCCGCGCTCTTCCGCCTCGGCGTGTGGGCGATCCCGCTCGCGACATCGGTCGTCAACATCGCGGGGACCGCTGCGCTCCTGGTCGTCTTCCGCCGCCGTGTCGGCAGGATCGAGGGGCGGCGGACCCTCGACGCATACGCCCGCCTCGTCGTCGCCTCCGGCGCCGTCGCGGCGGCCGCGTACGGCGTCTGGTCGGCGCTCGACAGCCTCGCCGGGCGCTCGCTCGGCGGCCAGGTCCTCTCCGTCGGCGGAGCCGTTCTCGCCGCGACGGCCGTCTTCCTCGTGCTCGCCCGTATCCTTCGAATCGCGGAGCTCGACGTCCTGCGCTCGCTCTTCCGCCGCTCCCGCCCCGCATGAGCCTCGCCCGGATCCGAAACTTCTCCATCGTCGCGCACATCGACCACGGAAAGTCGACGCTCGCGGATCGCATCCTCGAGGTGACGCGCACACTCACCGAGCGCGAGATGCGAGAGCAGGTGCTCGACTCGATGGAGCTCGAGCGCGAGCGCGGGATCACGATCAAGGCGCAGGCCGTGCGCGTCGACTGGAACGGCTACCAGCTCAACCTCATCGACACGCCGGGCCACGTCGACTTCACCTACGAGGTCTCGCGCGCGCTCCAGGCGTGCGAGGGCGCGCTCCTCGTCGTCGACGCGGCCCAGGGCCTGCAGGCGCAGACGCTCGCGAACGCCTACCTCGCGCTGGAGAACGACCTCGAGATCGTCCCGGTCGTGAACAAGATCGATCTCCCGCAGGCAGACGCCGACAGCGTCGCGCGCGACCTCGCGGATCTCCTCGGCGAGGACCCGGCGCGCGTGCTTCGAATCTCGGCCAAGACGGGCGCGGGCGTCGAGAGCGTCCTCGACGCGGTCGTCGAGCGTCTGCCGGCGCCGCGGGGGGAACCCGGCGCGCCCGCCCGGGCGCTCGTGTTCGACTCCGCCTACGATCAGTACCGGGGCGTGGTTGCGTTCGTCCGCGCGGTCGACGGCGCCTTCCGGCCGAGAGAGCGCCTGCGCGCGATGGCCGAGGGGACGAGCTTCGAGGCGGAGGAGCTCGGCTTCTTCGGGCCGGACCGACGGCCGACGCAGACGCTCGCCGCGGGCGAGGTCGGGTACGTGATCACGGGCCTCAAGGACGTCAGCCGCCTGCGCGTCGGCGACACGCTCACGAGCGAGGCGTCGGGTGCCTCCGAGCCGCTGCCGGGCTACCAGGCGGTGAAGCCGACGGTGTTCACCGGGCTCTTCCCGACCGACTCCGACGACTATCCGGATCTGCGCGACGCGCTGGAGAAGCTGAAGCTGAACGACGCGTCGCTCGTCTACGAGCCGGAGACCTCGCAGGCGCTCGGGTTCGGCTTTCGCTGCGGCTTCCTCGGCCTCCTGCACATGGAGATCGTGCGCGAGCGGCTCGAGCGCGAGTTCGACCTCGACCTGCTCGTGACCGCTCCCAACGTCGCCTACCGCGTGCGCACGAAGGACGCGCGGGAGCTCGAGGTGCACAACCCCGCCGAGCTCCCACAAGAGGTCGAGGAGGTCGAGGAGCCGTACATCCGTGCCACCACGATCGTCCCCAAGGACTACGTGGGGACGATCATGGAGCTCAACACCGAGCGCCGGGGCCGCTTCGACCACATCGAGTACCTGAGCGAGGAGCGCGTCCTCCTCGCGTACGACCTCCCGCTCGGCGAGATCGTCTACGACTACTACGACCAGCTGAAGTCGCGCACGAAGGGGTACGCGAGCTTCGACTACGACCTCGTGGGCTTCCGCCCCGGCGACCTTGTGCGCGTCGACGTTCTCCTCGCCGGGGAGCCGGTCGACGCTCTGAGCATGATCGTGCACCGTGAGGCGGCGTACGGCCGCGGGCGTGCGCTCGTCGAGCGGTTGCGCGAGGAGATCCCGCGCCAGATGTTCGACGTCCCGGTGCAGGCCGCGATCGGCTCGCGGGTAATCGCACGGGAGACGATCAAGGCCCGCCGCAAAGACGTGCTCGCGAAGTGCTACGGCGGCGACATCACGCGCAAGCGCAAGCTGCTCGAGCGCCAGAAGAAGGGGAAGAAGCGGATGAAACAGGTGGGAAGCGTCGAGGTTCCGCAGGAGGCCTTCCTCGCCGTCCTCGGGCTCGACGGCGAACGCCGGTGAGCGCGACCGCAGACGTCCGCCACCTGTACGTGCACGTCCCCTTCTGCGCGCATCGGTGCGGCTACTGCGACTTCGTCACGCTGGTCGGACGGTCGGCCGCGCACGGGGAGTATGTCGAGGCGCTCCTTCGCGAGCTCGAGCTCGTGCGCCCGCTCCTCGCCGAGCCGCTTGCGACCGTGTTCGTCGGCGGCGGGACGCCGACCTTCACGGAGGCGAGCGCACTGGGACGGCTGCTCTCGGCGCTCCCGCGCGCCGAGGAGACGACCGTCGAGGCGAACCCCGAGACGGTGAGCAAGGATCTCGCCCGCGCGCTCGCGCGCGCCGGCGTCACGCGCGTCTCCCTCGGCGCCCAGAGCTTCCAGCCGCACCTCCTCGCCGTCCTCGAGCGGCGGGCGACGCCGGAAGCCGTTCGGCAGGCGTTCTCCCTGCTTCGCGCCGCCTCGTTCGACAACATCTCCCTCGATCTCCTGTACGGGATCCCGGGCCAGTCTCCCGCGGACCTCGAGCGCGACCTCGGCGAGGCGCTCGCGCTCGGCCCCGAGCACGTCTCGGCGTACGAGCTCGAGGCGAAGCCGGGCACACGCTTCTCGCACGCGCACGGGGCGGAGCTCGAGGGCCAGGCGGAGGCGATGGAGGGGTACTTCGAGCGCGTGGTCGCGACGCTCGTCGGCGCCGGGTACCGCTGGTACGAGACCGCAAACTTCTGCCGGCCCGGACGGGAGTCGCGGCACAACCTCGGCTACTGGCTCGGACACGACTACATCGGGATCGGGCTCGGCGCCGTCTCGACGGTCCGCGGCAGGCGGTGGCGAAACGCGCCGAGCCTCTCCCGCTACACGGCGGCGCTGCGCGCGGGCGGGACGCCGCCGCGCGAGGTCGAGGAGCTGGACGCCGCGACCCGCGCGCGGGAGCGCCTCATGCTGGCGCTGCGCCTCGACCGGCCGGTGGCGCTCGCCGACGTGCGCGAGGCCGTCGACCTCGAAGGGCTCGACCGGGCCGAGGCGCTCGGTCTCGCGGCCCGGGAGGAGGGAAGGCTGCGGCTCACTCGGCGCGGGCGCTTCCTCGGAGGCGCCGTCACGGCGGAGCTCATGGCCTGAGAAGGACGGGAGCTACGCTTCCTCTCAGGATGGAGCACGGTGCCGACACCGGCCTCAGCGGGCGACAGGAGGAGATCCTCGCCCGGGTCGTCGAGGCCTACGCCGCGACGGGCTCGCCCGTCGGCTCGAAGACGCTCGTCGAGAAAGGCGGCGTCGACGCCTCGCCCTCGACCGTACGCTACGAGCTCGCGGTCCTCGAGGAGCAGGGGCTGCTCACGCACCCGCACACGTCCGCGGGCCGCGTCCCGACCGATATCGGCTACCGCTACTACGTGGACGGCATCCTGGAGCGGCTGCACCCGCGGCCGGCGCCGCTCGCGCTCGACCTCTCCGACGCGCGCAGCGAAGTCGACGCCGCCCTGCGGGCGACGACGGACGCCCTCGCCCAGGTGACGCACCTCCTGGCCCTCGTCTCGGCGCCGCCGCTCGAGACGACCGTCGTGAGGCACGTCGAAGTTCTGCTCCTGCAGCCGCAGCTCGTGATGGTCGTCGTCATCACGTCGACGGGCGGGGTGACGAAGCGCCTCTTCGCCTTCTCGGCGCCGGTGGATGCCGGGCTCGCCGACTGGGCGCGCGAGTACCTGAACGAGCGAGTGGCGGGGCTCCAGCTCGGCGCCCGGCTCCTGCGCGCCCGCTTCGAGGACCCCGGCCTCTCGCCTCGCGAGCGCGCATTCCTCGCCGAGCTCGCCCCAGCCTTCGTGGAGCTCGTGGAGGCGCACGAGGAGAGCCTGTACGTCGGCGGGACGGCGGGCCTCCTCGACGAGTTCCGAAACGAGGACCTGCGGGGGTACCGCCGTCTGCTCGAGGTCCTCGAGCAGCGGGCCGCCCTCCTCGAGCTCATGCGGGCGAACCTCGCCTCCAAGGAGCCCTTCGTCCGCGTCGGCTCCGAGCTCGCCGACCCGGATCTCAGGAGCATCTCTCTCGTGGCGGCGCCCTACGGCCTTCGGCATCGCAACCTCGGCACAGTGAGCCTCGTCGGCCCGCGGCGGATGGACTACGCGAAGGCGATCGACGCCGTGCGCTCGGCCGCGTACGAGCTCTCGCTCTTCGTCGAAGAGGTGTACGAGACGTAGCTGCCCCGGGACGTGGGCGCGCCGCGGAACTGGGACCGCCTGCGCCCGGCGTACTCTTGGAACGATGGCCGCGAGGGGGCAGGACTACTACGAGATCCTGGGAGTTCCGCGCTCGGCGAGCGAGCGCGAGATCAAGAAGGCGTTCCGCCGCCTCGCGCGCGAGCTTCACCCCGACGTCTCCGACCATCCGGAGGCGGGGGAGCGCTTCCGCGAGGCCGCCGAGGCCTACGAGGTGCTCTCGAAGAGCGAGACGCGCCAGCTCTACGACCGCTACGGGCACGAGGGTCTCCGGACGGGCGGGTTCCGGCCGACCGACTTCGACTTCACCAACCTGTCGGACATCTTCTCCGTCTTCTTCGGAGAGGACGTCTTCGGGACGGCGACGACCGGGCGCCGCCGCGGACGGGGCGGCGACATCGCCGCAGAGGTCGAGATCGACCTCGTGGAGGCCGCAGAGGGCGTGACGCGCGAGGTCCCCTTCCCGGTCGCCGTTCCCTGCCCTTCCTGTGACGGCTCCGGCGCCGAGCCGGGAACCCGGCCGGAGACCTGCCCGGGTTGCGGCGGCGCCGGACGGGTCCAGTCGGTGTCGTCGTCCGTCTTCGGCCAGTTCGTCCGCACGCAGACGTGCCCCCAGTGCAGAGGGAGTGGACACGTCGTCGAGACGCCCTGCCGCGAGTGCGCGGGCGCCGGCCGGGTCACGGAGGAGCGGGCGATCGACGTCGAGATCCCCCCGGGGATCCACGACGGGCAGCGCATCCGGCTGACCGGCGAGGGGCACGCGGGCGTCCTCGGCGGCCGCGCCGGTGACCTCTACGTGCTCGTTCGCATCCGGCCGGACGAACGCTTCGTGCGCGACGGCAACGACGTCGTCACGAGCGTTCAGCTCACGATGACGCAGGCCGCGCTCGGGGCCCGCGTCGCCGTCCCGACGCTCGAGGGCGAGGTCGAGCTCACCTTCCGGCCCGCGACGCAGCCCGGCGAGATCCACGTCTTGCGCGGGCGGGGAATGCCCGTCCTCCAGGGCTTCGGGCGGGGCGACCTCCGCGTGCTCGTGAACGTCGCCGTTCCGCGCGCGCTCTCGGACGAGCAGCGGCGCCTGCTGGAGGAGTTCGAGCGCTCCGCGAGCGACGAGAACTACCGCGAGGGCGACGAGGGCTTCTTCGAGAAGCTGCGGGCCGCGTTCCGCTGAGCCCCGGCCGGTGCGCCGCGTGCGGATCCTCGTCCCCGAGCCGCAGGCCGAGGAGGCGCGCGCGCGCCTGATCGAGCTCGCGCCGGCCGGGTTCGAGGAAGAGACGAGCGGGGGGACGCTCGTGCTCGTCGCGTACGCGGACGAGGCTTCGGAGCCGCGCGTGCGCGCAGCCTTCCCCGGGGCGGAGGTCGAGGACCTCGTTCCCGGCTGGGAGGATGCGTGGAAGCGCTTCCACCGGCCGGCGCGCATCGGGCCGCTCTGGATCGGGCCTCCGTGGGAGCGGCCGGAGGACGGCTCGCTCCCGGTCGTCGTCGAGCCGGGCCGGGCCTTCGGTACGGGCGCTCACGCGACGACGCGCCTGGTCGTGACGGCGCTCCTCTCGCTGCCCCCGTCGAGCCTCCTCGACCTCGGCTGCGGCTCCGGGGTGCTCGCGCTCGCGGCGGCGAGGCTCGGCTTTGCCCCGGTGATCGCGGTCGACCACGACGCGGCCGCCGTCGAGGCCACGGAGGCGAACGCACGCGCGAACGGGCTCGAGGTGAAGACGCGGCGCATGGACGTCCTCGCGTCCTCGCTGCCGGCCGCCGCCGTCGCGGTGGCGAACATCGACCTCTCCGTCGTGACGCGGCTCGCCGCACGCGTCGAGGCCGAGCACCTCGTCACCTCGGGGTACCTGGCGGGCGAGCGCTTCCAGGCGCGGGGGTGGCGCCACTTCGAGCGGCGGGAGGCCGACGGCTGGGCGGCCGACGTCTTCACGCGCGCGCGCGCCGGGGCGTAGGCCACTACGATTTGGCCCGCCGTGGCGACGTTCTCCGTCCAGTTCCTCGGCTGCAAGGTCTCGCACACCGACGCTCAAGAGGTGCGCGAGCGCCTCGCGGCCGCTGGCCACCGCGAGGTCGGGGAGGCGGCGGAGATCGCGGTCGTGAACACGTGCTGCGTCACCCACGAGGCCGTGCGCAAGTCGCGCCAGGCGGCCCGGCGCGCCGCGCGCACCTCCGGGCGGGTCTACGTGACCGGATGCGCCGCCAATCTCCCCGGCGCCTTCTCCGGCCTCCCCGATCGCGTGCGCGTCGTCTCGCGGCGGAGCGAGGAGACCGCCGCTGCGCTCCTCCGCGAGGCCGGCGCGCCCTCGTGCGCGGACACGCGCGTCGGCTTCCGGCGCGTGCGGGCGTTCGTCAAGGTGCAGGACGGCTGCAGCTTCGGCTGCTCGTTCTGCGTGATCCCTCAGGTGCGCGGCCCCTCGCGCAGCCGGCCGGCCTCGGCCGTCCTGGCGGAGGTGCGACGGCGCATCGATCAGGGGCACCGCGAGGTCGTCTTGACGGGGATCAACCTCGGCTGCTACCGGGATCGCTCCGCAGGGTTCGACCTTGCGCGCCTCGTTCGCGAGGCCGGCTCCGTCTCCGGCCTGCGCCGCCTGCGCCTCTCGTCGGTGGAGGTGAACCACCTGACGGACGGCCTCGTCCGCGCCCTGCGCGAGACTCCCACCGCCTCGCCCCACCTGCACGTCCCGCTCCAGGCAGGCGACGACGGGATCCTGCGGGCGATGGGACGCCGGTACACGGTCGCGACCTACCTGCGCCGCCTCTCCCGCGCGGACGGGTTCAACGTGACGACCGACGTCATCGTCGGGTTTCCCGGCGAGGACGAGCGGGCCTTCGCACGGACGCTGCGGACCGTCGAGGCGGCGGGCGCGACAGCAGTGCACGTCTTCCCCTACTCGCCGCGGCCCGGCACGCGCACCGCAGGCGAGGACAGCGTCCCGCCGGCGGAGAAGCGCGAGCGGAGCGAACGGCTCCGGCGCGCCGTCGCCGCGGCCGCGCTCACGCGCCGCCGGAAGAGGGTCGGGAGCACGGACGTCGTGCTCGTCGACCGTCCCGGGCGCGGATACGGGGACGACTACACGCCCTGGCTCGTGCCGGGCGAGGTCGGCGAGTTCGTGCGCGCGCGGGCCGTGAGGGCGACGGAGGACGGGCTCGTTGGCGTCGCGGTCTGACTGTCTCTTCTGCCGTCTCGTGGAGGAGGGGGAGCACGTGCGCGCGGCCGACGGCTTCGTCGCCATCCGGGACATCAACCCCAAGGCGCCCGTCCACCTCCTCGTCCTACCCGCCCGGCACGTCGACACGCTGCGCGAGGTGGCGGAGTTTCCACCGGACGAGGCCAAGCGGATGCTCGAGTTCGTGGCCGAGACCGCCCGCGAGGCAGGCCTCGAGGACTACCGCGTGGTCGTCAACGTGGGCGAGGGCGCCGGCCAGACCGTCTTCCACCTGCACTGGCACGTCCTCGGCGGCCGGCTCCGCACGTCGCTATGACGCTGATCGCGCGGATCGAAGGCGAGCTGAAGGAGGCCATGCTGGCGCGCGAGCGAGCGCGGGCCGACGCGCTGCGGCTCGCCCTCACCGCGCTTCGGTCGGCCGAGAAGGACCTCCAGCGCCCGCTGACCGAGAACGAGGAGCTGCAGGTCCTCCAGCGCGAGCGGAAGCGGCGCGTCGAGGCCGCGGAGGCGTTCCGAAGCGGCGGGCGCGAGGAGCAGGCCACGGGGGAGGAGGCAGAGCTCGCGGTGATCGAGGAGTTCATGCCCGAGCCCGTCGACGAGGGAGAGCTCGAGCGGATCGTGGACGACGCGATCGCGGAGACCGGCGCGACGTCCCTGCGAGACCTCGGCCGCGTGATGGCGGACGTCATGCCCCAGGTGGCCGGGCGCGCCGACGGCTCGTACGTGCGCGAGCTCGTCCGCGAGAAGCTGGCCTAGCCGCCTCCGGGGGGCAGCGCGGACGGGTGCGGGCGCCGTCGGGAGCCCATCTACACTCTCACCGTTGCAGGAAGTTCTCTCCGTCTCGAACGAGGTCGCGGCCGAGCTTGCGACCGTCGACGACAGCGTCCTCTCCCGGCTTCGCGACCGGCTTGCCTGCACCGTCCTCCTCCGCGGGAACCGGCTCACGCTCGAGGGGGAGGAGGGGAGCCTCGCGGAGGCGCGCGCCGTCGTGGACGAGCTGACCGAGCTCGTGGAGGCGGGCCACGCGATCGGCGCGGGCACGGTCGACGCCGTCCTCGCCGCGCTGGACGAGAGCCGCGACCTGCGCGACGTCTTCGAGGATGTCGTGTGGCGCCACCGCGGCAAGAAGATCACGCCGAAGACCGTGAACCAGAAGCGCTACGTGGACGCGATCCGCCGCTGCACCGTCACGTTCGGCATCGGGCCCGCGGGCACCGGCAAGACGTACCTCGCCATGGCGCTCGCCGTCGCCGCACTCTCCGAGCGCAAGGTCAACCGGATCATCCTCACGCGCCCCGCGGTGGAGGCGGGCGAGCGACTCGGGTTCCTCCCGGGCGACATGCTTGCGAAGGTCGACCCCTACCTCCGTCCCCTCTACGACGCCCTCTACGACATGCT
>JACVSB010000075.1 GCA_014534155.1 Thermoleophilia bacterium | reverse complement strand
GCTCGACGCGCCGAGCGCGAGAACGAGGCCCCCGACGAGGAGCACGACCTGGAGCGCGATCGCCATCGAAGGTCACACAGCCCCCGGGCAGCGCCCGCCCGGCTCTGCGACCCTCGACGGAACGGATTCTATCCCCCGCTAGATTCAAACCGGTGGACGTCGTCGCGGCCCTCATCTTCGTGGTCGCGCTCGCCGTCATCGCGCTCGAGTGGGTGCACCGGACGAAGGTCGCGCTCACGGGCGCCCTGATCATGGTCGGCGTCGGCGTGCTCGAGCTCGACCAGGCGATCGAGGCGGTCGACTGGGCGACGCTCGGGCTGCTCGCCGGGATGATGATCCTCGTCGGCCTGACCGAGAAGACGGGCGTCTTCACCTACCTCGCGCTTCGGGTCGCGCAGCTCTCGCGCGGGAAGCCGTTCCGCCTCGTCTTCCTGCTTGCAGCCGTGACGGGGCTCATGTCCGCCTTCCTGGACAACCTGACCGCGATCCTGCTCGTCGTCCCGATCACGCTCCTGCTCGCGGACGTCCTGCGGATCTCGCCGATCCCGCTCGTCCTCGTCGAGATCTTCGCCTCGAACATCGGCGGCACGGCGACGCTGATCGGCGACCCGCCGAACATCATGATCGGGACCGCCGTCGCGGAGCTCTCGTTCCTCGACTTCATCGTCAACCTGGCGCCGGTCGCGTTCGTCGCCCTGCTCGTGATCACGACCATGCTGTACTTCGTCTTCCGGCGCCGGCTCCGCGTCGAGGAGGAACGCGTGCGCGAGCTGGCCGCGCTCGATGCGGGCCGCGACGTGCGGGAGAGCCGCTACGTGAAGCGCTCGCTGGCCATCCTCGGGGGGACGATCGTCGCCTTCTTCCTCCACTCCACCCTCCACCTCGAGCCCGCGCTTGTCGCGCTCGCGGGCGCGACCCTCCTCCTCCTCGTGGCGGCAGACGACGTCGAGGAGGCGCTCGAGCGCATCGAGTGGTCGACGATCTTCTTCTTCATCGGCCTCTTTGTCATGGTCGGGGGCCTGGAGCAGCGCGGCGTCGTCGAGCGGGTCGCCGAGCTGCTCGCCGACGTGACCGGAGGGTCGCGGGTCGGCGAGGCGCTCGTCGTCATGTGGGGCGCGGCGGCCGGCTCTGCCGTCGTCGACAACATTCCCTTCACCGCCGCGATGATCCCCGTCGTCGACTCGCTCTCGGCAGGCGGGCCCTTCGACGACACGCTCTGGTGGGCGCTCGCGCTCGGCGCCTGCTTCGGAGGGAACGCGACGATCGTCGCGGCCGCCGCGAACGTCGCGGCGACGGGCGTGCTCGAGCGCAGCGGCCAGGTGATCTCGTTCGGGCGCTTCCTCGCCTACGGCTTCCCGGTCACGCTCGCGTCGCGTCTCGTCGCCAGCGCCTACCTGCTTGTCTTCCAGCTGTGACCCGGATCCTGCGCGAGATCCAGCTGAGCGAAGCGGCCGTGCGGGTCGGGGCCAGCTTCGCGGAAGCGGCGGCCGCGCTCGAGTCGACGGCGGCGGCGATGGTTGCGATCCTCGACGAGGAGGATAAGGTCGTCGGTCTCTTCGGCGCCGAGCACGCGCTCCGCGGCCTCCTTCCGCGCTACCTCGGCGAGCTTCGCCACACGGCGTTCGCGCGCGACGACGCCGACCTGCTCGCGGGACGCGCCGAGGCCGTCCGCGCCGAGCCGGTGGAGCGCCACTGCGCCAAGGCGGTCACGGTGGACGCGGACGCGAGCGCGATCCACGTGGGCGAGATCTTCCTGCACTGCGGGCTCCCCGGCGTGGCCGTCGTCGAGAAGGGCAGGTTCGTGGGTGTCCTCGACCGCGGCGACCTCGCGCGCGCGCTCCTTCGCCGGGCCGGCGGCGCTTGACCGTCCGTACGCGTTCGTACATTCTCCCCGTCCTGCGGACGAACCGGAGGTGATGAGTGGCTGAGCAGCGCAGATACGGGGCGGTCACGTACCGCGAGATCACGGGGGACTACTTCGACAAGCGCAAGCTCCGGCGCCACGCGGGCGTCTGGTCGCTCTGGGCCCTCGGCGTCGCCGCCGTCATCTCGGGCGATTTCTCGGGCTGGAACCTCGGGCTCGACGCGGGCGGCTTCGGGGGCCTCCTCGTCGCCACGCTCGTGATCACGGTCATGTACTTCGGGCTCTGCTTCTCGATCGCCGAGATGTCGCCCGCCCTCCCCCACACGGGCGGCGCCTACTCGTTCGGCCGCTCCGCGATGGGTCCCTGGGGCGGCTTCACGACGGGCGTCGCCGAGACCATCGAGTACGTCGTGACGCCGGCGGTCATCGTCACCTTCATCGGCAGCTACATGCAGACGATCTTCGACGACCTCTTCGGCGTGAACGTCGCCCAGCCCATCTGGTGGGTCATCTTCTACGTGTTCTTCCTCGGCCTCAACCTGGTCGGGGTCGAGATGGCCTTCCGGTTCACGGTCGTCATCTGCTTCGCCGCGCTCGCGATCCTGGCCGTCTTCTTCGTCGGCGCGCTGACCGAGTTCGACTTCAGCCGCTGGGCTCTCAACATCCAGCCCGAGGGCGACGGGTCGAAGTGGTTCCCGCTCGGGTGGGACGGCGTCTTCCTCGCCCTGCCGTTCGCGATCTGGTTCTACCTCGCGATCGAGGAGCTGCCCCTGGCCGCCGAGGAGTCGCACGACCCGCGGCGCGACATCCCGCGCGGGACGATCTACGGCCTCATCACGCTCGTCGTGACCGCCTTCCTCGTCCTGTTCCTGAACACCGGGATCGGCCCGGGCGCGGAGGGTCTGCGGGATTCCGGCGAGCCGCTCCTCGACGGGCTGAAGACGATCTTCGGAAGCGGGACGTCTGCGTCGCTCCTCGGCCTGGTCGCCGTCGCCGGGCTGGTCGCGAGCTTCCACACGATCATCTACGCGTACGGGCGCAACATCTTCTCGCTCTCGCGGGCGGGCTACTACCCGCACTGGATGTCGGTGACCCACGGTCGCCGGAACACACCGCACGTCGCGCTCCTGCTCGGGGCGGTGGTCGGGTACGGGCTCGCGCTCCTCCTCTACGAGGCCCAGGAGAACGAGTGGCTGGGCGGCAACCTGAGCGCCGCCCTCCTGTCGATGGCGGTCTTCGGCGCCGTCATCTCGTACTTCATGCAGATGGTGTCCTTCATCCTCTTGCGCCGACGGCTGCCGAACATCCAGCGCCCCTACCGAAGCCCGGTCGGCGAGGCCGGCGCCCTCGTAGCCGGGATCATCGCGCTCATCTCCCTCGCGGCGCTCTTCTGGCGGAGCGACTACCGGCCCGGCGTGGTCGGCGTGGCCATCTTCTATGCGATCGCGATCGCGTACTTCGCGTTCGCCGGGCGGCACCGCCTCGTGCTCTCGCCCGAGGAGGAGTTCGCGACGACGCGCGGGGAGCACGGCCATCCCGAGACGGAGGGGTACGGGACGACGCGCGTCGGCGGCGGCGAGCGCGCGCCCGCGCCCGGGTCGTAGACTCGCGGGCCGGGCGCACCGGCCCGGAAGCCATGCTGACGCTGGAGGAGCTCCGCACGGAGGTCGAGGACGGGTCGATCGACACCGTGGTCGTCGCCTTCACCGACATGCAGGGCCGCCTCATGGGCAAGCGCGTGCACGCCGGCTTCTTCCTGGAGGAGGACCTGGCCGAGCACGGTGTCGAGGCGTGCGACTACCTGCTCGCCCTGGACATGGAGATGGATCCCGTGCCCGGGTACGAGATCGCGAACTGGGAGCAGGGCTACGGGGACTTCGCCCTCCACCCGGACCTCGCCACCCTGCGACGCATTCCGTGGCTCGAGGCGACCGCGCTCGTGCTCTGCGACGTCCACTGGCACGACGGGCGCCCCGTCGACCCCTCGCCGCGGCAGGTGCTGAAGCGTCAGGTCGACCGGGCCCGGGCCCTCGGCTTCGAGCCGATGTTCGGCTCCGAGCTCGAGTTCTACCTCTTCCGGGAGACGTACGCCGAGGCGCACGCCCGTCGCTACGAGGACCTGACGCCGTCCGTCCCCTACATCCTCGACTACCACATCCTCGCCACGAGCTACGACGAGCCCTTCATCCGGCAGCTCCGAAACGGGATGCACACGGCCGGCATCCCGGTCGAGAACTCGAAGGGCGAGGCATGGCCGGGCCAGCACGAGGTCAACTTCCGCTTCGGGGACGCCGTCGCCATGGCCGACAACCACACGATCTACAAGAACGGCGCCAAGGAGATCGCCCACCTGAACGGTTGCTCCGTGACGTTCATGGCGAAGCCGCACCACGACTGGATCGGGAGCTCCTGCCATATCCACTCGAGCCTCTGGCGCGACGGCGAGAACGCGTTCGCGGGCGAGTCGGACGAGTTCAGGCACTACCTTGCCGGCCAGATCGCCGGCCTGAGGGAGCTCGCGGTCTTCCTCGCGCCCGTCGTGAACTCGTACAAGCGCTACGCGCCCGGGTCATGGGCGCCGACGACGCTCGCGTGGGGCCACGACAACCGGACCTGCGGCTTTCGCATCGTCGGGCACGGCCGCTCGGTGAGGACCGAGACGCGGATCCCGGGCGCGGATGCGAACCCCTACCTCGCCTTCGCCGCGCTCCTCGCCACCGGCCTACGCGGGGTCGAGGAGGAGCTCGAGCTGCCCCCGCCGCTCGAGGGCAACGCGTACGAGTCGGACGCGGAGCGCTTCCCGGGCTCCCTGAGGGAGGCGACCGACGCGCTCGAGTCCGGCACGGTCGCGCGAAAGGCGTTCGGCGACCAGGTCGTCGACCACTACCTGACGTACGCTCGCACTGAGCAGCGCCTGTTCGACGGCGTGGTGACGAACTACGAGCGACAGCGGATGTTCGAGCGCGGATGACGAGACCGATCATCGGGATCACGACGTACGCCGAGCACGCGCGCTGGGGCGTGTGGGAGACCCCGACCGCCCTGACGCCGATGTCGTACGTGAACGCGATTACGACGGCAGGAGGACGACCCCTGCTCGTGCCGCCGGCGGCCGACGCGATCGACGAGACCCTCGACGCGCTGGACGGGGTCCTCTTCTCGGGCGGCTCCGACCTCGATCCTGCGACGTACGGGGCGGACCCGCACCCGGAGACGACCGGGACGCGCCCCGATCGGGACCAGGCCGAGCTCGCGCTCATGGCCGCGGCGCTCGAACGTGACATGCCCGTCCTCGCGGTCTGCCGAGGCATGGAGGTGATGAACGTGGCGCGGGGCGGCGACCTCGTCCAGCACCTTCCGGACATCCTCGGCCACGAGCACCACAAGCACACGCCGGGGGTCTTCGGCGACCACGAGGTCGACGTCGACGTCGAGAGCCGCGTTGGCCGGCTCCTCGGACACCGCGCCCCGGTGAAGTCCCACCACCACCAGGGCGTGCGGCGGGTCGGCGAGGGGCTGCGCGAAGTCGCGTGGGCAGACGACGGGACGATCGAGGGGCTCGAGGACGCCGAGCGGCGCTTCGCCCTCGGCGTCCTCTGGCATCCCGAGCAGGGGGAGGACTTCGCCCTGTTCAAGGGCCTCGTCGAGGAGGCCGCGCGCTACCGGGCGGAGCGAAGGTCGCCGGAGCGCGAGCCCGCCCGCGCGTGACCCCGAGCGGCTGAGGCACGCCGAAGCGCGGCCTACCCTGAGCTTCATGCGAGGAGCTCTCGTGGCCGGCCTCGCGGCGCTCGCGCTGGCCGCGTCGTGCGGGGGAAGCCCCGAGGAGGAGCCGCGGCCACCGACCCTCACGGCGGCGCACGTCGCGCGCACCTTCGCCGCGGAGACGGGGCGCACCCTTCGACGAGCGCCGGTGTCCGACCCGGCCTGGGAGCAGCTCGGGCTCGGGCTCGCCGCGCCCGCCGGCCTCGTCCGCCGCTTCGGCGTCTTCTCGGTCTACGTGGTCGAGAAGAGGCACGGCGCGGCCCTCGCGTCCCTTCTCTCCGACAAGGCGAGCGGCACGCCGCTCGAGCCGGACGAGCGCGGGATCTACTGGGAGCGCGACTCGCAGAGCGGAACCTGGATCGCGTACTCGCGCTACGGGGGCAACGTCGTCCTTGCCTGGCATTCGGAGCGCCACAAGCCGGCGGTCGACGGGCGCTGGCGGCGCCTCGATGCCGTGCTGCGGCGAGCCGCAGTGGGTTAGGCTCGCCTCGTGGGCAGGCTGGAGGGCAAGGTCGTCGTGATCACGGGCGCTGCGAGCGGAATCGGACGTGAGGCGGCGCTGCTCTTCTCCGAGGAGGGGGCGCGCGTGTGCGTCGCCGACGTCGGAGCCGAGGAAGGCGAGCGGACGGCCGCCGCCTGCCGCGAAGGCTTCTTCTTCCAGGCCGACGTGACGAGCGCCGAGAGCGTGCAGGAGCTGTACCGCGCGACGGCCGAGCGCTTCGGCGGAATCGACGTCCTCTACAACAACGCCGGGATCATGCCCGACGACGACGGCTCGATCCTGGAGACGGAAGAGGACGCGTGGCAGCGCGTCCAGGACGTGAACGGGAGGGGCGTCTTCCTCTGCTGCAAGTACGGAATCCCCCACCTGCTCGAGCGCGGCGGGGGTTCCGTGATCAACGTCGCGTCCTTCGTCGCCATCCTCGGCGCGGCCACGTCGCAGATCGGGTACACGGCCTCGAAGGGCGCAGTGCTCTCCATGAGCCGGGAGCTCGCGGTCGAGTTCGCGCGCCGCAGCGTCCGCGTGAACGCGCTCTGCCCGGGACCGGTGGAGACCCCGCTCCTCATGCGCCTCTTCTCCGACGACCCCGAGGCGTACGAGCGGCGGCGAGTCCACCTCCCGATGGGACGACTCGCGCAGGCGCGCGAGATCGCGCAGGGCGCGCTCTTCCTCGCGAGCGACGAATCGTCGTACGTGACCGGGGCGACGTTCCTCGTGGACGGCGGCCTCACGGCCGCCTATGTCACGCCGCTGTAGCGGAGCGCGGGCTCGCCGATCTACCGGTCGTTGCGGCGCAACCGCTCGAGCGTCTGCCCGATCCGCCGGGCGCGCGTCTTGTCGCTCTTCGCCTCCTCGATCCAGTGAACGTACTCGCGGCGGTGGCTCGGCGGCAGCGCGTCGAAGGCCGCGCAGGCGCGCTCGTCGCCGAAGAGCGCCGCGAGGAGGTAGCCGCGGGCCTGCCTCTTCATGCCGCGAGCGCAGCCGCGAGGACCGGTGGAAAGCGCTCCAGAACCCAGCGGGCGTCGAGGGGCCGCTTGCGGTACGGCTCCCCGTTCACGAGCGCGTAGTCGCGCGTGCGGGGATCCATCGGCAGCCGAGCCTCCACAGGGAAGTAGCGGTTGTGCCGCTCGATCAGGTCGTTCACGGCGGTGAAGTTCCATCCTTCCGCGATCTCCCGCCAGCTCCGCTCGAAGAGAACGGCGTCGTCCGCCGCCTCCTCTCCGACCCGCCACCACCGCTCGGCCAGGTCCCGTTCGTGCGCGGCGGTCTCTTCCGCGATCTCGCGAAGGCGCACCATGTACGGGAGCGGGCCGCCGAGGGAGGCGACGTAGCTCTCGGGCGAGGGGCCGAACGGATGCGCGCGGGGTCGGACGCGCTCTCCGCGCAGCGGCGCGCCCGCAAGCGCTCGCTCGAGGACCTTGCGCTCGCGCCGCTCCCGCGCGTTCTCGCCGCGTACGCCCCAGTCGCCGAGGATTGCCTTGCGTTCGCGCGGATCCACCGTTTCACGCTAGCGACGGAGGCGCGTTCCCGGCCGCGCTT
>JACVSB010000091.1 GCA_014534155.1 Thermoleophilia bacterium | reverse complement strand
GGCGTAGACATCCCGGTGACCGGCGAGCGTCGCTGGATGCACTACACGGCGGCCGACGGAGGGCTTCCGGCTCCGCTCCCGCTGACCGTCGACTTCAGCACCGGCTTCTACTTCCACTCCGAGGGCCCCGGCCTCGCGTTCGGCGGACGCGAGGAGACGCTCGAGGAGATCGGCGTTCACGCGGCCCACCGTCTCCCCGTTCTGACGGAGCTCCCGATCGCCTCCTCCTGGTCCGGCTTCTACGAGCTCAGCCCCGATCGCAACGCCGTCGTCGGCGAGGCAGCGAAGCCGTCGCGTTTCCTCTACGCCACCGGCTTCTCGGGCCACGGTTTCCAGCAGGCACCGGCGGTGGGCGAGCACATCGCCGAGCTCGTCGCCGGACGCCGGCCCTCGCTCCACCTCTCCCCGTTGGGTCTTGAGCGGTTCGAACGCGGCGCGACGCGGGAAGAGGCGTTCGTCATATGAGGCTCTTCGTGCTCTCGCGCCACGCCGAGTCGACGCTGAACCACGAGCGGCGCGTGAACGGCGACCCCTCGCGCCCCGTCGGCCTCACGGAGCGCGGGCAGGAGGAAGCGCGCGCGCTCGCCGTCCAGCTCGCGAACGTCCAGTTCGACGCCTGCGTCGTCACGCGCTTCCCGCGCACGCGGGAGACGGCCGAGATCGCGCTCGCCGGCCGCGACGTCCCGATCCTCGTCCAGGAGCTCCTGGACGACATCGACGTCGGCGACCTGGACGGCTCGCCCGTTGAGGAGTACCGCGCGTGGAAGCGCGCCCATACCCGCAGCGACCCCTTCCCCGGCGGCGAGAGTCTGGACGACGCGGGCGCCCGGTACGCGGCCGCCTGGAGGCGCGTCCTCACCCTTCCGCACGACCGGGTGGCCGTCGTGTGCCACGAGATCCCGCTTCGCTACGCGCTGAACGGTGCCGGCGGCTCGGACGAGCTCGACGGGCCCGTGCACGCGCTTCGGAACGCGACGCCGTACCTCTTCACCGAGGAGTCGCTGGCGCGCGCGGCGACGGGGATCGAGCGGGTGCTCGGCCTCGCGGCGGGAGGCTAGCGATGCGGGTGAGCGAGGGGAGCTGGGGCGTGACGCCCGTGCCCGGCCGGCTGAGGACGCTGTCCGCGCTCGACCTGACGCTCCTGTGGGCGAACCTCGGCGTAAGCCTGCTCGTCGTCGTCACGGCGGCGCTCATCGTGCCCGCCCTCTCGCTTTCCCACGCGCTCGCCGCCATCGCGGTCGGCAGCCTGGCCGGCAACCTGATGCTGGCGTCGGCCGGGCTGATCGGGGCGGACGCACGCGTTCCGGCCATGGTGCTCCTGCGCGCCCCGCTCGGCCGCCACGGCTCGTACGCGGCCACCGGCCTGAACGTCCTCCAATGCCTCGGCTGGGCCACGTTCGAGATCATCGTCATCGCCGCCGCCGCGACCGCGCTCTCGAACGAGCTCTTCGGGGTCGGCGCGAACGCCGTCTGGACGCTGGTGACGGGCGTCGTCGCGCTCGTGCTTGCGCTCATGGGCCCGGTGGGCGTCGTCCGCAGGGTGATCCGGAAGTTCGCGGTCTGGATCGTCCTCGCGTCGCTTCTCTATCTCAGCTGGTGGGCGGTCGCCGAGGCGGATCTCCGCGCCCTGTGGCATGCGCCGGGGCGCGGGGGGACGTCGTTCGTCCTCGCCGTCGACCTCGTCGTCGCGATCACCGTCAGCTGGATACCGCTCGCCCCCGACTACACGCGCTTCGCGGTCGACCGCCGCGCGGCCTTCCTCGGCACGGGCGCGGGCTACTTCGTCGCCGGGACGTGGATGCTGGCGCTGGGCGCCGTGCTCGCGCTCGCGCGCGGGATCGAAGACGCGGCCGAGCTCCCGGTGGCCGTCGCGAGCGCAGGGGCCGCGAGCGGCCTCGCGCTGCTCGCCGTGACGGTCGACGAGGCGGACGAAGCGTTCGCGAACATCTACTCCACGGCGGTCTCGCTCCAGAACGTGCTCGCGCGCGTGCCGCAGAGGGCGCTCGTCGCGGTGGTCGCCGTGCTCGCCACGGCGGGCGCCCTCGTGCTCGACCTCGGCCGCTACCAGACGTTCCTCCTCCTCCTCGGGTCGTTCTTCGTGCCCCTCTTCGGCGTCCTCTTCGCCGACTGGCTGCTCACGGGGAGGAAGTACGAGGGGCACGACTTCTTCGCCCGGCCGCCCTTCCGCCCCGGCCTCGTGGCGGCGTGGTTTGCCGGCTTCGCGCTCTACCAGTGGCTCAACCCCCTTGGGCCCGGCTGGTGGACGAGCCTCGTCGAGCGGACGAACCCGCCGGAGGCGCAGATCGGGTCGTCGCTTCCGAGCTTCGCGCTCGCCTTCGGCCTCGCCGCGCTCGCGGTCATCATCGCCCGCCGCGCCCGCCCGGCGTCCGCTCCGGCGTGATCGCGCTCGCCGAGTCCGAGGAGGGGCTCTTCCTCGTCGAGGTCGGCTCCGCTGCCGAGGACGACGAGCTGGCCGGGCACGAGGCGGGAGGCCGTGTCGAGCGCGCTCGCCCGGTCGACGCCGTCCCGGCCGCGATCTCGACGACGCTCGTGGACGTCGATGCGCGCGGCTCGGTCGTCGTCGTCCTCGTTGCGCACCGCCCCCCGCTCCTCGTCTCCCACGACGCCGGCCAGACGTGGAGCGAGCGGGGAGCGGGCCTTCCCGCGGGGCGGGCCGTCGCCCTCGGCCCGAACCCCGACGACATCCTGTACGGCGCGCGCAACCGCCTGTACGTCTCCCGTGACGGAGGCCGCTTCTGGCGCGCGCTGGGCGTCGAGCTTCCGGAGATCCGCGACGTGGCCTGGGACTAGGGGCCCTGTCCGCCTACAGGCGAAACTCGCCTCGGGCGACGACGACCGCGGAGCCGCCGACCTCGACCAGCGCGAGCTCGTCGCGCGAGCCCTCCGCACGCGCGACGAGCCGCGACGGGCGGCCAACCTCGGCGCCCTGCTCGATCTCGATCTCCTCGCCGAAGGAGATCCAGCCGTGCCGGGCGAGGTGGACGGCGAGGGGCCCCGCAGCCGAGCCCGTCGCCGGGTCTTCGAAGACCCCGTCCGCGGGCGCGAACATCCTCGTCTTCCAGCGCGTCCCGCTCCCGGCGAAGCAGTTGGCCCCGACGTAGCCGGCCAGGCGCGCGAGCGCTGCGAAATCAGGTTCCAGCGCAGCGACCTCTTCCGGCGACGCGAGGGCGACGAAGACGTGCCTGATCCCCAGGTCGTAGAGCTCGACGGGGAGGAGCGAGCGCTCGACGCCGAGCGCCCCGAGGAGCGCCGCTGCGCCCGCGAAGGGCTCCACGCGCGGAAGCGGCTGTGACATCCGCCCGAAGACGATGCGGGGCCCTTCGCGCTCGAGGTGCACGGGCACGACGCCGGCGTTCGTCTCGAGCCGGATCTCCGTCAGCTGGAGGGGAGCGGCGAGCACGAACGCCGCACCGAGCACGGGGTGCCCGGCGAACGGCATCTCCGCGGCCGGGGTGAAGATGCGAAGCCGGACATGGCCGTCGCCGGCAGACGGGTAGACGAAGACCGTCTCCGAGAAATTCACCTCGCGCGCGAGCGGCTGGAGGAGGTCGGCCGGGATCTCGCGGGCGTCCGTGAAGACGGCGAGCTGGTTGCCCGCGAGCGCACGCTCGCTGAAGACGTCGACGACCGTGAAGCGAAGACGCACCGACGGTCCGCGTCAGCAGCGGACCCTGTTCGGCCAGGCCAGCGAGACCGTGGCCTCGATCCCCGTCGCGCGGTGGAGGGTCCGCACGACGAACGTGTAGAAGCCCGGCTTCCAGCGGCCGTTCGGACAGGCGAGCCCGATCCTCCTCGCCCCCAGCGAGAAGCCGAAGTTCGGGCCGCCCTCGGCACAGTTTCTGACCGCACCCGTACGCTCCCTGCGCACGCGCCGCGTCACGGAGCCGCGCGAGTAGTCGACGAGAACCCTGACGCGCAGGCTCCGCCAGGTGTTGCAGCTCTTCGTCTCGTCGAGCCAGACGCCGCGCAGGTCGGCTGCGCTCGACCCGACGAACGCCCCGCTGACGACCCGAAGGCTCCCTCGCGACGCGTCCCCGAAGGCGAACGGCTCGTGCGAGGCGAGCGCGGGTGTCGCGGAAAGGGCGAGTGCGGCGGTCGCCGCCAACCCGAGCAAGCGCTTGCGAAACATCGTTCCTCCTCTCGTCACGCTGCCGCAGCCGGTACAAGCGTCCCAGACGCCGGCGCAGGCCGCAAGCGTCGGGCACGAGGCCTGCGGCGCCCACCGCCGCTTGCAACTACCGCGGCGGCGCGATCACGGCCTCAGCCGCAGCGATGGGGTCGCCTGCGAGGAGCTCGGCGCCGAGGGCGTCCGCCTGGGCCGGCGTCGCCCCGGGACCCCCGAGCGCGAGGCGCCAGCGCTCCGAGAGCGCGTGCAGGTCATCGTGCAGGTCCTCGAACGACGCCTCCGTCGTCGCCGCCACGGCGACGAGGTCGGGGCGGAGCTCCTCGGCCGCGCTGGCGAGCGTCGCCGGAGGCGTGTCTGGGCCGAGGTACGTGACGCGCCAGCCTCCCCCGCGCAGGGCGAGCCCGAAGACGATCAGGGCGAGGTCGTGCAGCTCGCGCGGTGTGCAGGCGAGAAGCGCGCGCGGCCCGACCCCCCCGCCCCAGCCGCGCGCGAGCCCGAGCAGGCGGGCGCGCAGGAGGTTCGAGGCGAAGTGCTCCTGCGCGACGCTCGCCTCCCCGCGCTCCCACCGCTCTCCGAGCTCGCGGAGGTACGGGAGGACGACGCGGTGCAGCACCATCTCGACGGTGAAGGCGGCGAGAAGCCGGTCGAGGGCGGCGTTCGCGCCCGCCTCGTCGAAGGCGTCGAGCGCCGAGGCGAGCCCGCGGAGGCCGTCGACGAGCTCCGGCCGGTCTCCTTCGCGCGCTCGCTCGCCCTCCGCGGCGGCGAGGCGCGCTGCCTCGGACGCCGAGTAGCCGCGCCGGAGGTGCTCCAGCATCGCCCGCACCCGGCGCTCGTCGTCCGCCGAGTAGAGGCGAAAACCGCCGGGAGAGCGGATGGGAACGACGAGGCCGTAGCGGCTCTCCCAAGCTCGCAGGAGCTCCGGTGCGACGCCGACGCGCCGCGCCAGCTCGCCGATCCTGATGTTTCCGACGGGAGACATGACCCAGACTCTACAGGAAATCTAGACGAATACTTGACAAGAGCCGGGACGAGTCGCTACCTTTCCCTCGACAGAACCTCGACAAAAGGAGGAGAGATGAAGAAGCTCGACATGCTCGCGGCGGGTCTCGTCATCGTCGGCGGGCTGAACTGGGGCCTCGTCGCGGTGGCCGAGTTCGACCTCGTGGCCACCATCTTCGGCCTCGACTTCGGTGAGACGAACGCGGCCAGCCGAATCGTCTACGGGCTCGTCGGCCTCGCGGCCGTCTACCAGGTCGTGCAGCAGGGTGCGATCCGCCGCCGTTGGAGCCGCGACCCGCGCGTCGCCACCGCCTGACGCTCGTGCGCCGGGGAGGGCGGTGCGCGCCCTCCCCGCGCCGGCGGGCGACGGGGGAGAGCGATGAGGATCGCCGTCATCGGGGCGAGCGGGACGATCGGCTGCGGTCTCGTCCCCGCGCTCGCGCGCGAGCACGAAGTCCTCGCGCTCGCCCGGCGGCCGACCGTCTCGGGCGGCGCCGTCACGTCGCGCGCAGCGGACGCGCGCGACCGCGACTCGCTCGTACGCGCCATCGGCCGCGCGGACGTCCTCTACCACCTCGTCCACTCGCTCGGCACCCGCTCGTTCGCGGCCGAGGACCGGCGGGCCGCAGAAGCTGTCGCCTCCGCGGCCGCACGGGTCGGCGCGAGCCAAATCGTCTACCTCGGCGGACTCGCCGACGACGCGGCAGGGCGCTCCGAGCACCTGCGCAGCCGGGCCGAGACCGCTCGCTACCTCGCTTCAGGTCCCGTGCCCGTGACCACGCTGCGAGCCGCCATGGTCGTCGGCCGGGGGAGCGCGGCGCTGGAGACGATCCGCGCCCTCGTCGACCGCCTCCCGGCGATGGTCTGCCCGCGCTGGGTCGCGAACGAGACGGAGCCCGTCGCCCTCACCGACGTCGTGCGCTATCTCGTCGGGGTCGCGGGCCGGGACGAGGCGCTCGCGCGCGGCTACGACGTCGGCGGCCCCGAGGTGATGACGTACCGGATGATGATCGAGCGCATCGGCCGCCTGCGCGCGCGGCGTCCTCGCATCGCCGAGGTTCCGCTCCTCTCGCCGCGCGTCTCCTCGCTCTGGCTCCACCTCGTCACGCCGGTCGAGGCCTCCGTCGCCCGCCCGCTCGTGGAGAGCCTGCGCGCGCGGACGGTGGCGCGCGAGCACGAGATCCGCGAGCTCGTGCCCTTCTCCCTGACGCCCTTCGACGACGCCGCCCGGGAAGCGCTCTCGGCGTAGCTACGATCGCTCCGCGTTGGCGGCCGCGATCGAGGTTCATGCGCTCCGGAAGGCGTACGGCCCGCGTGAGGTCCTCCACGGGATCGACCTGTCCGTCGCTCCGGGCGAGGTCTTTGCGCTCCTCGGCCCCAACGGCGCGGGCAAGACGAC
The DNA here is from genome assembly GCA_014534155.1 of Thermoleophilia bacterium. The sequence continues at coordinate 418 of JACVSB010000091.1, read as the reverse complement.
CACGGTCGAGATCCTCGAGGGGTATCGCCGCCGGGACGCGGGCGAGGTGCGGGTGCTCGGCGTCGACCCGGAGCGAGGCGGCCGCGCCCTGCGCGCGCGAATCGGGATCGTCCTTCAGTCCTCCGCGGTCTACCCGACACTGACGGTGGCGGAGACGCTCCGCCTCTTCGCCGGCTACTACGAGCGCCCGCGCGACCACGACGAGGTGGCCTCGCTCGTCGGCCTCGAGGAGCGGCGCGACCAGCGGGTGCGGACGCTCTCGGGAGGCCAGCTGCGCCGCCTCGACCTCGGCCTGGCGCTCGTCGGCGACCCGGAGCTCGTCTTCCTCGACGAGCCGACCACCGGGTTCGACCCCGCGGCGCGCCGGCGCGCGTGGGAGACGATCCGCGGCCTGCGGAACCTCGGCAAGACGATCCTC
>JACVSB010000330.1 GCA_014534155.1 Thermoleophilia bacterium | reverse complement strand
GGCCGATCGGCGAGGCGGGTGCGGAGGACGAGGTAGCGGCCGGCCGTCGTCAGACCGTGGCGCATGACCGAGATGAGCAGGGTAGCGTCGATGTTGCCGCCGGACAGGATCGGAGCGGCGCGCCCCTCGCCTGGGACGCGCCCGGCGAGGAGGGCCGCCACCGGCGCCGCGCCGGCTCCTTCGACCAGGAGCTTCGTGCGCTCGAGGAGGAGGACGATCGCCTGGCTGATCTCCTCGTCGGTCACGGTGACGATGTCGTCCAGCGTCTCGCGGAGAACGGCGGCGGTCAGCGCGCCCGGCTCCTTGACGGCGATCCCCTCGGCGATCGTGAAGCCACGCTCCTCCCCTCCCGCGAGCGGGGCGCAGGTGGCGGCTTGAACCCCAACGATGCGCGCGGACGGACGGACGGCGCGGAGCGCGAGCGCGATGCCCGCGGCGAGGCCGCCCCCGCCGACGGGGACGACGACCGCGTCGACGTCCGGAACCTGCTCGACGAGCTCCAGCGCGATCGTCCCCTGCCCCGCGATGACCTCCTCGTCCTCGAAGGCGTGGACGAAGGTCGCGTCGTTCTCCGCCGTGAACTCGAGTGCGGCCGCGAGCGCCTCGCCGAAGTGCTCGCCGACGAGCTTCGTCTGGGCGCCGTAGTTCCGCGTGGCCTCCACCTTCGCCATCGGCGTCCCCTCCGGCATGAAGACCGTGGCCAGGACGCCCTCTTCGCGCGCCCCCCACGCCACGGCCTGACCGTGGTTGCCGGCGCTCGCGGCGACGACTCCGCGCCTCCGGTCCTGCGCGCTCAGCAGCGCGATCTTGTTCACCGCGCCGCGCACCTTGAACGATCCCGTTCGCTGGAGGTTCTCGGCCTTGAGATGCACGGCGCGGCCGGTGAGCCGCGAGAGCGTCTCGGAGCTGAACACCGGAGTGACCCGCGCGATGCGCTCGAGCCGCCCCCGCGCCTGCTCGATCTCTCGCAAGCCGGGTCGCGTGCGGCCGCCCGACCGCTCGCTCCCGGTCGAGACGCCTCCTCTAGCGAGCCGATGTCCCGTCGCCAACCCTGAACACCCTCTCCATGATGTCCCGCACCGCAGTGAGCGGGTCGAGCCGACGCCCCTTCACGTCGTCGAGCAGCCGCCGCAACTCCGGGTCGTCGGCGACCACGCGCTCGAGATGCGCCTTCGCTCGGCTCGACGCCAGGGCGAAGACCTCGCCGGCCAGGTTTCGCCGGCGCCGGTCCTGGAGCGCTCCGTCGCGTTCCAGGAACGCGCGGTGTTCCTGAACCTTTTCCCACAGCTCGGCCACGTGCTCGCCGCGCAGCGCCTCCGTGAGGACGATCGGCGGACGCCAGGCCCGGTCCCGATCGAGCGAGAGGATCGACCGAACCTCGTTCAGCATCGTCTTCGCCGCGGGGTGATCCATCTTGTTGATCGCGATGACGTCGGGGATCTCCATGATCCCGGCCTTCAGCGCCTGGACGGAGTCACCGGAGCCAGGCATCAGCACGAGCACCACGGTGTCGGCGACCGAGATGACCTCGACCTCGCTCTGGCCGGCCCCGACGGTCTCGAGGAAGAGCACGTCCTTGCCGGACGCGTCGAGC
>JACVSB010000336.1 GCA_014534155.1 Thermoleophilia bacterium | reverse complement strand
GTCACGATTGCGATCGCGACCATGCCGCCGGCGAGGAGGGTGAGGAGCGCGTCGTCGCGGCGCGGAAGCGCGTCGTCGAGGATGTCGCGCAGGAGGAAGGGGGAGAGCGCGCCGAGCGCGGCCGAGAACGCGATCAGCGCGCCGACAGTGCCCAGGCGCAGCCCGTAGGGCTTGAAGAGGCCGAGCGCGCGGCGCAGGTTCGCGCGGCGGAGGTCGGGGTCGCTCGGCCGCTCGGGGGGCGCGTCGGAGGAGTGTTCGGTACGTCTCGGCACTAGGTTCAATAGGTATAGTTACACGCGCAATGAATACTAGCCAGGAGATGGAAGCGTGAGCACCCTGTTGCTCGTCCCCCTGGAAGACGTCGTCGTCTTCCCCAACATGGATGTAACCCTCACGGTCGACGTGGGCGACGACGAGCGCGTCCTCCTCGTCCCCCGCCGCGGAAACGAGTTCGCCCGGGTCGGCACGGTCGCCCGGGTCGCGGACCGCGTCCGCCTCCCCGGCGGCGCGCGGGCCGTCCAGCTCTCCGGCCTGCACCGCGGCGTCGCGGGCGCCGCGCACACCGACGCGAGCGGCCGGCTGCGCGTCGAGGTCGAAGAGCGCCCCGACGACGAGCAGCCGTCCGACGGGCGGATCAAGGAGCTCGAGCGCGAGTACCGCGCCGTCGTGGACGAGATCCTGGAGCTGCGCGGCGACGACGGGCGGATCGCGGCCTTCGTGCGCTCGATCACCGAGCCCGGCGTGCTGGCCGACACGGTGGGCTACGCACCCGACTTCACCTTCGAGCAGAAGCTCTCGGTCCTCGAGGCCGTCGACCTGCGGGAGCGCCTCGAGCTCGCCGTTCGCCTGCAGCGCGACCGGCTCGCGGAGCTGCAGGTCCGCCGTCGCATCCGCGAGGACGTCGAGTCCGGGGCCCAGCGCCAGCAGCGGGAGTACTTCCTGCGCAAGCAGATGGAGTCGATCCGCAAGGAGCTCGGCGAGGACGAGGGGTCGGTGCTCGAGGAGTACCGGACGAAGATCGAGGAAGCGGGCATGCCCGAGGACGTGCGGGCGCAGGCCGACCGCGAGCTCACGCGGCTGGAGACGATCGGGGAGCAGTCCGCGGAGTCCTCCGTCATCCGCACGTACCTGGACTGGCTCTGCGCCGTCCCCTGGTCGAAGCGCTCCGACGAGCGACTCGACCCGGTTCACGCCCGCGAGGTGCTGGACGCGGACCACCACGGTCTCGACGACGTCAAGGACCGCATCGTCGAGTACCTCGCGGTCCGAAAGCTCCGCCAGGAGCGAGGGATCGCCGAGGACAGGCGCTCCGGCGCGATCCTGACCCTGATAGGGCCCCCGGGCACGGGCAAGACGTCGATCGGCGAGTCCGTCGCGCGCGCGCTCGGGCGCGAGTTCGTGCGCATGTCGCTCGGCGGCGTGCGCGACGAGGCCGAGATCCGCGGGCACCGCCGCACCTACATCGGCGCCATGCCCGGGCGGCTCGTCCGGGCCCTCCGCGACGCGGGGACGATGAACCCCGTGATCATGCTGGACGAGGTGGACAAGGTCGGCGC
>JACVSB010000060.1 GCA_014534155.1 Thermoleophilia bacterium | reverse complement strand
AGTCGTCGTCATCCGTCCCTCCTCACCCATTGTGGCAGCGCCGGTCCGTTCGAACACCCGCGGCGCGAAATCGTCACGCAACGCTTGCGGACTGCTCACACTCGCGCGGTGGCGGCTTCGTCGCGACGCGGCTCCGCGCGGAGGCCGAGAACCGCTGCGCGGCGCGCTCGTCGCTGCTCCGACGTCGGGCTCTGGCTTCCTTCCCGAGCGGGGGCGGGCGCGGACCTCGGTACTGACGCTCGTCCACCGCCGCCGCCGACGTCGTCCGGGAGGGTCGGCGCGGGACGAATGGGGCGATCGTCCTCGGCCTCTGGGCGACATCCCTTCGCGTGGGCTCGAGGACGCCGGCGACAAGCTGTCCGAGGCGTGGGTGAGCGCCGACGAGTGAGTTGAGGCGGGGCGTGGAGCGTAGGGCCGCCGACCTGGCGCACGTCGCGCTCGACGACGCGCTCTCGCTCACGCTTCTCCTGCCGGAGGCGGACCCCGCCCGCTACGACGCGCGGCCGTCCGCCGGCTGGCGCGCCTCGCGCGACCGAGTTCCTCGCACGGGTCGGCTGGCCCCTCCCGCTCGCTCGAGCGCGGGCCCTCGCTAGGCTCGCGGGCGATGGACGACCTGCACGCCTGGAACGGCGTAGCGGCCGTCGCCGCGAACGCGCTCGCTGTCGGCTGGGGCGCCGTGTACGTCCTTCGGCGGCGGCCGCCCGGCCGGGTGTACGGCCACGTCCTCGCCGCCGCCCAGGCGATCGTCATCGGCCAGGTGGCGTTCGGCCTCCTCCTCCTCTCCGACGGCCGCCGGACGGCCGACGACCTGCACTACCTCTACGGCGTCCTCGCGCTCGCGGCCGTTCTCTCGCCGTGGCTGTACGCGCCGCCCGTACCCGCCCGGCGCCTGCTCTGGTTCGTCGGGGCGAGCCTCTTCGCCGCCGCGCTCTCCGTCCGCGCCTACACGACGGCCTCGTGACGGACTGGAACCCGCGCACGAACGGGACGCTCCGCGGCTTCCTGCTCATCCTCGTCGTCGCCGCGGCGATCACGGCCTCCGGCAGCGCGGGCGCGGTCGGGCTCGGCCTCGTCTTCCTCGTCCTGCGGGTCGCGTTCATCGTCGTCATCGCGATCGTCCTCCTGCGCCTCTGGCGTTCGAACCGCGAGGCGATCTCGACCTGGCCGCGCCGCGCGCGGGTCGTCTTCTACGGCGCAGCCGCCCTCGCGCTCGTCGACCTCGTCGCGGCGTCGTTCCTCCCCGGCTGGCCGAGCGGGGGCCTGGAGTCGCTCATCTTCTTCTTCGTGCTGGCCGCGTCAGGGTTCTCGATGTGGCGCGTCTGGCGCGACGAGCACACATATGGCTACTGACGGAACCGGCTCCTTCTCGCCGGTGTACACGTGAGCGAGATGCGTCTCCGTCTCGTCGCCGTCGTCGTGCTCGTGGGCCTGGCGGCCGGGCTCGGCGCACGGCTTGTCGTGGGCGCGGCCGGGGCCCCGCAGCCTCTGCTACCCGACCTCGAGCAAGCGGCGCCCTACGCCGTTTCCGTCGAGCGCCGCGGCCGGGGGTACGTGCTCGCCTTCGGCTCTGCCGTCGACAACGTCGGGCGCGGACCGCTCGTCATCGTCGGGCGACGGCCCGGCGTCGCGCTGACGATGACTGCAGCCCAGATAATCCACCGCTCGGACGGCTCGCGCCTGCGCCGCCCGCTCGGGGAGATCCTCGCCTACGAGCACGCCGAGACGCACTCCCACTGGCATCTCCACCGGTTCGCCCGCTACGAGCTCCGGCGCGCCGGCGGAGACGAGCGTCTGGCACGGGCCCGCAAGCAGGGGTTCTGCCTGGGCGACCGCTACGACGCGAACCGGTTCCGGCGGCTGCCGACCGAGCCTCGCTCCGCCCGCTACACGTCCGAATGCGGCAAGGGCGAGACAGGCCTGCGCTCGCTCCGCGAAGGGATCTCCGTCGGCTACGGCGACGACTACGCGCCCTACCTCGAGGGGCAGTTCATCTCGCTGCGCGGCCTGCGGGCCGGCCGGTACCTCCTCGTCCACCGGGCCAACCACGCGCGCGCCCTGCGCGAGTCGGACTACGGGAACAACGCCTCCTCCGTCCTCCTCGAGCTCCGGCGGCCGCCCGGCGAGCGGCCCCGCGTCCGGGTGCTCGAGCGGTGTCCCGACGCCGCAACCTGCCCTGCGCTTTGAGGGAACTCCGCCCGCGCGCGGGGTGTAGAGGCGGAAACGACGAAGGGAGAACGGTCATGCGACGGATGCTGACGGCACTGGCGCTCGCAGTGACCGCCGCGGCGGCGATCACGTCCGCGGCGGCGGCGAAGGAGATGAGCGTCTCGATCTCCTCGGGAGGGCCGTCGCCGACGGACCCCGGCGAGCCGTGGCGTGCGGAGCTCCTCGTCCACGGCGAGCCGGACATCCTCGCCGAGGCGACGCCCGGGATCACGATCGAAGGGCCCGGCGGGGCGACGCGGACGTTCGCGGCGAAGCCGACGGGGACGCAGGCGCCAGACGGCCAGCTCGTCTACCGCGTCAACGTCGTCTTCCCGTCGGAGGGCCGGTGGCACTACACGCTCGTCGACGGCGTCACCGAGCGGGCCTACGAGGGCGGGTACGTGCAGGTCGGCACGCCGGCGGCGGCCGCGCCCACCGCCTCGCCGCGCGAACCATCCCCGGCCGCCGCCGCGACGGGCGAGGACGACTTCCCGGTCTGGCCTCTCATCTCGGGTCTCCTCGTCGTCGGGCTGATAGGGGCGGGAAGTATCCTCGTCCTCCGGCGCGGAGGCCCGTCGCCGACGCCGTAGGCCGTGGCAGCGGGAGGGCGGCCTCGGTCGCCCTCCCCCGCTACGTGGCGGCGACCCGTGCGGAGGCGCCGTCGAGCGAGTCGAGGAGGGACCGAGTCTCGGCCGCCTCGCCCACGAAGATCGGCGTGTCGCGCTCGGTGTAGCGGCTCGCCTCCGTCTCGCGCAGCGCCAGCATGAGCTCCAGGAAGTCCGCGGGCTCCTCGCATTCGAACGCGGTCATGAACTCCTGGTCGTCGATGCCGAACGAGTAGGTCGTGTGGTTCGTGACGGTCACGAACCGGCTCCCGACCTCCGCGTGCTCCCGCATCGCGCGGCCCCGGTCCTCGAGGGGGAGCGAGTACCACTCCCGCCTCTTCACGAACGGGTAGACGACGAGGTAGGGCGCTCCCCGGGGCACGATCCGGCGGGCCGGCCGGCGCGGCTCCAGCTCGAAGTACTTCGAGGGGCGTGAAGCGGCGATGTACGAGTAGGGCGTCTCGAGGTAGGCCGCGAGGGGCGTCGCGTTCAGGTCGGCCGCCAGACGCCGGAAGTCGTCCCAGTGCTCGCTCAGCTTCCAGAACATGAAGTCGACCTCCGCCCGCACGCCTACGAGGCTGTACGTGCGAAGCTCCATCCGCTCCTGCCACTCGGCCACGACCTCGGCGAACGCCTCCTTGCCGGCAGCGCGCTCCTCAACTGGGAGGCGCCGCCACTCGGGCGCCACCCGGTAGAGCGTGTACGCGACGTACTGCGCGGGCTGGCGCTCACCGGCCATGGCTCGATCGTAGCCGCCGCGTGACCGCGTCTTGACGGTTGGCGCCGCTTCTTCGCGCCCTCGGGGTCTACGGTCGTGAGGCCGGGCGCGGACGCCGGCGGGCGGCGGCCGCGCCCGGGGCTCGAGTCGCGCCGCCGGGAACGGGGTCGGCTGTAATGCGGGGATGCCGAGCGGCTCCACCGCGGCGAGCGCGACCGTCGAGCGGCTCGCCGAGCTGGTCACGCGCAACCAGCCGACCGTCGTCCTCACGGGGGCGGGGGCGAGCGAGGAGAGCGGTATCCCGACCTTCCGCGGCCCCGGCGGGCCAGTGGGCGAGCGAAGCGCGGGCGGCGGGGCCGGGACGAGCGGCAGAGCGCCGCAAGGGATAAGGCGGCTCCGGTCCGAGCTCGATCCGCGCGAGTACGCGACGCTCGGTGCCTTTCGCCGCGATCCCGAGAAGGTGTGGCGGTTCTACGGGCCCCGAATCGCGATGGTCGCGGCCGCAGAGCCGAACCGCGCCCACCGCGCGCTCGTCCGGCTCGAGGAAGCGGGACTCGTGCGCGCGGTCGTGACGCAGAACACCGACCTCCTGCACCAACGCGCCGGAAGCCGGTGCGTGGTCGAGGTGCACGGCTCGGTCGCCACCTCGTCGTGCCCGCGCTGCCGCTCGCGTTTCCGCCTGGACGACGTCCTGGCCCTGATCGAGGCGACGGACGGCGTACCGCGCTGTGCGCGCTGCGAGGGCGTCCTCAAGCCCGACGTCGTCTTCTTCGACGAGCTCCTGCCTGCCGAGGCGCTCGATCGGGCGACCGCGCTCGCGCGCGCGGCTCGGCTCCTGCTCGTCGTCGGCTCCTCGCTCGAGGTCTACCCCGCAGCCGGCCTGCCGCAGGCGACGGTCGACGCCGGCGGGCTCGTCGCGGTCGTCAACCGCGGGCCGACCGGGGCGGACTCCCGCGCCGCGCTCACGCTCGACGCGAGCGCCGGTGACGTCCTCGCGGAGCTCGCGGCCCGCCTCCTCCCGGCGGGCCAGCCGGTCGTCGTCTCCGAGCACGATCCCGCCTGGCGGGTGCGGGCCGAGCGGGAGGCCGAGCGCGTGCATGCCGCGCTCGGCCGGCGCGTGGTCGCCGTCGAGCACATCGGGTCCACCTCGGTTCCCGGGCTCGCCGCCAAACCGGTGCTCGACCTGCTCGTCGGCCTGCGCGAGCTCGAGCTCGCGCGCGCGGAGGTGCGCCGGATGGAAGGGCTCGGGTACGAGTACCTGGGCGAGTTCGGCCTCCCCGGACGCCTCTTCTTCCGCAAGGGGCTCTCCCGGCGGACGCACCACGTGCACGCCGTCGAGCACGGGGGCGACCTGTGGCGCGAGCACCTCGCCTTCCGCGACTACCTGCGCGCCCACCCGGAGGAGGCGCGGCTCTACGGCGAGGAGAAGCGCCGCGTCGCGGAGGCCGTAGGCCGCCGGTGGGAGCGGTACGCCGAGGCGAAGACGCGATACACAGCGGCCCTCGCGAAGCGTGCGCGCGCGTGGGCAGGCCTCGGCTGACGCCTGGCTACGCTGGCCGTGCCATGGCCGTACGCGAGGGGAGCCGGGAAGAGCGTCTCGAGCTCCAGCTGAAGACGCTGCCGCCCGAGCCCGGCGTGTACCTCTTTCGCGACGGCCGGGAGAACGTGCTCTACGTGGGGAAGGCGAAGTCGCTGCGCTCGCGGGTCCGCTCCTACTTCGGCAGCGGGGAGACGCGACGGGGCCTCGAGAAGATGGCCGACCGCGTCGACCGGATCGAGGTCATCGTCACCTCGTCGGAGACGGAGGCGATGCATCTCGAGCAGAACCTCATCCGCCGCCACCGCCCGCCGTTCAACGTCCGGCTGCGCGACGACAAGTCGTACCCCTACATCGCGGTGACCGTCGAGGACGACTACCCGCGCGTCATGTTCACGCGCGAGCGCCACCGGCGCGGGGTCGTCTACTTCGGGCCCTACGCGAACGCGAAGAAGGTGCGCGAGACGCTGGACGTCCTGAACCGGGTCTTCCCGTACCGCCCCTGCGAGGGTCCGCGTCCGGGCCGGCACTCGGGGATCCCCTGCCTCGACTACCACATCGAGCGCTGCCTCGCTCCCTGCGTCGGCTACGTCTCGGAGGGCGAGTACCGCCAGATCATCGACGGCGTCGTCGCCTTCCTCTCCGGCGACACGGAGCCGATCCTGCGCGAGCTCGCGCTCCGCATGCAAGATGCGGCCGCGGAGCAGCGCTTCGAGCAGGCGGCCCGCTACCGAAACCGCCTCTTCGCCGTGCGCCACCTAGCCGAGCGGCAAGCCGCCGACAAGCGCGCGATCGGGACGGTCGACGTCCTCGGCGTCGCGAGCGACGGAGCCCGCGCGGCGGTACAGGTCTTCCCGCTTCGCGGCGGCCGCCTCGTCGACCGGCACAGCTTCCACCTGGAGAACGTGGCGGGGCAGGACGCCGCAGGGCTCGTCGAGGCCTTCTGCCTGGAGTACTACGGGAGCGCGCCGGCCGTCCCCCCGGAGATCGTCGTCCCGCCCGAGGCAGGCGAGAACGCGGCGCTGGAGTCGTTCCTCGCCGAGCGCCGCGGCTCGCGTGTCGACGTTCGGCCTGCGCGGCGAGGCGAGAAGCGGCGCCTCCAGGAGCTCGCCCGCCAGAACGCGGAGCTCGCGCTGCGAAACGACGTCGCCGAGAGCGAGCGCAGGCGGACCCGCCGGGTGGAGGCCCTCGAGGAGCTGCGCGAGGCGCTCAACCTCGAGAGCCTTCCGATCCGGATCGAGTGCTTCGACATCTCGAACCTGCAGGAGGAGGCACCCGTCGGCTCGATGGTGGTCTTCCAGGACGCGCTGCCCAAGAAGGCGCACTACCGCAAGTTCGGGATCCGAAGCGACGTGGGGCAGGACGACTTCGCGATGATGGCCGAGGTCGTGTCCCGCCGCTTCGCGCGTGCGGGAAGCGTCGTCGCCGAGGAGTACGACGAGGGGTTCGCAGCCGTCCCGAACCTCGTCGTCGTCGACGGCGGGAAGGGCCAGCTCGCGGCCGCGCTCGCGGCCATGCGGGCGTACAACCTCCCGCGGGTCGCGGTGATCGCGCTGGCCAAGCGTGAGGAGGAGGTCTTCGTGCCCGGCCGCGCGGAGCCCGTCCGGCTCGACCCTGCCTCCCCGGGTCTGCAGCTCCTGCAGCGGATCCGGGACGAGGCGCACCGCTTCGCGCTCGGCTTCCACCGCCAGCGCCGCGGCGCGCAGGCCCGCACGTCGCTTCTCGACGCCCTCCCGGGCGTCGGCCCTGCGCGCAAGCGCGCGCTCCTGCGCCACTTCGGGTCGCCCGAGCGGCTCCTCGCCGCCTCCGCCGAGGAGCTGGAAGGGATCCCCGGCGTCCCGGCTAAGACGGGGCGCGCGATCTACGCCGCGCTGCACAAGGCGGGGGGCGCCTAGGCTAGTCCTGCGAGAGAAGCCAGAGGCCGGCCACGGTGTAGGCGACCATGAGCACGAGGAAGGGAACCTGCGAACGGACCGCCTGGCGACCCCCGTGAAAGAGGGTGAGGGCGCGGTCGTGTGCGAGCACGAGGCCGGCGACGTGACCCGTGACGAGCGTCGCGACCTGGACGTACCAGATCGCGCTCGGCGAGAGGGGCGCGAGGTTGGGGCGAACGTCGCGCGAGCCGACGAGGTCCCACCCGTACCCGAAGGGGTCCGACGCAAGCGGGACGAGGAACTGGCCCTGGACAACGAGGAGCGAGAAGTAGTGGGAGACGGCGTACACGAGCGCGATGGGGACGAGGCTCGCGGCGAAGGCCCCCTAGAGCGCAGCACGTGACCCCGTGAGCGACCGGACTGCGAGGATCGCGAGCGCGTAGGCGAGCGCGACCGCGAGAACGGCGGCGAGCAGGCCGGCGAGGTTGAGGGCCGTCCGCTCGAGCTCGCCCCGCCCGACGAGCAGGTCCTGCCAGACGCTCGTGCGGCTGAACCCGTCGAAGCCGACCGAGCCGAGCATGACGGCGACGAAGGCGATCGTCCCCGGCCGTGGGTCGCGCAGCACCGCGAGGCCGACCAGGGGAGGTCGGGCGACGAGCTCGCACCCGCCGTCCCGCCGCCGGAGGTCGAGGGGAGCAACCCGCGAGAGGAGCCAGAAGTAGACGCTGAAGGCCTCCCCGTTCTCGAACCAGGCGCGCCGCCCGAAGACGAGCGACCCGATCCACTGGATCCCGCTGTAGACGAAGACCGCGAGCGCGAGGTGCCGAGGGTCGGCTGGGTCGTGCCACGCGAGCTCGAGCGAGGCGAAGGCGAAGAGCCCGGCGGCGGCTGGCCAGCGGCCAAGGCGAGAGGGGTACGGGAAGGGCTCCGACCCCCCGCCAAGGGTTCGCGACACCGCGGCGAGCGCGTCGGCCGCCGCGCGCCACGGGTTGAGCCACGCCCACACGTTTCCCAGAAGGACAACGAACGGGACGAGACCGAGCCAGAACGCGACGTAAACGAACGTCGGCGCGATGTTGGTGGCGGCCGAGCGCTCGCCGAGGAGAGCGGTGGCCATGACGAGAACGAGGAGAGCGAAGCCGAGCGTGCCGAGGGCCGCCCGGAGAACGGGGGAGACCACCGTGCGCTGCAGCGCCTCCGGAAGCGGGCGCCGGGTCTCGCGCTCGAGGACAGGACGCCGCCAGAGGAGCGCGAGGGCGAGGAAGGAGACGACGAGGACGACGGCGGCCCCGTAGAGGAAGAGCCACTGGGGAACCGGCAGGTCCTGGACGCTGCCGACCCCGTGGGCGAGGACCGGCGTCACGGAGTGACGCGAAGCTCCGCGATCTCCTCCCCGCGCTCCTCGAGCTCGATCGTGAACCGGCCCGGGGTGTCCGCACGGAACTCGATCCGCGCGGGCTGGCCGGGCGCGACGTCGGTCGAGAGGTCGTAGCCGTGCAGGTGCACCTCGTCGGCGAGCTGCGAGTCCACCGAGATGACGACGCGCTGCCCCTGCCGGGCGT
>JACVSB010000319.1 GCA_014534155.1 Thermoleophilia bacterium | reverse complement strand
GCGCCGGGCGTTCGCATCCGCTCGTGCCTGCGGTACGCGGCCCGCGCCACCGCGTGCGCGGCGACCGGCGTCGTGAGGACGAGGAAGGCGCCGATCAGGGCGGCCCGGGCGATGATGGCCGGCTCCCGGGTCGCGAGGGAGGCGAAGAGCAGCGAGACGACGCCGAGGAAGACGGCCTTGCTCGCCGCGTGCAGCTGCGTGTAGACGTCGGGCATCCGGTAGAGGCCGTAGACGCCGACCGTCATCACGGCTACCCCGAGCACGACGAGGACGTCGGCGAGGAGCGCGACGATCACGAGAAGGGCTCCTCGCCCTCGTCGTAGCGCGCCGCGGCGATCGTCGCCACGAGCGCGAGCAGCGAGAGCACGAGCGCCGCGTCGAGGTAGACGGCCGTCACGTTCGCGTCCGCGAAGAGGACGAGCAGCGCGACCAGGATCAGGCCGAGCATGTCGAGGGTGAGGATCCGCGACAGCGTGCTCGGCGCCCGGATGACCAGCAGGACGCTGGCGGCGAGGAGCCCCGTCATCCAGAGCGCGGCGAGGTAGAAGACGGCCTCGTGCACTAGGGGAAGACGGCTCGCTGGTAGCGCTCGTAGAAGCGGGCATGGCGCTCGCGCACGGCGTCCGGGTCCGACGCGTCGAGGACGTGCACAAGGAGCACGCCGCGGCGCCAGTCGACGTCGACGAGGAACTCGCCGGGAGCGAGCGTCGCGAGGAGCGCGGTGACGACGACGCCCGCTCGCGTGCGCTCGCCGATCGGGACGGCGACGATTCCCGGAGCGGCGAGCGGGCGCGCGCCGAGGACGACGAGCGCGACCCGCCACGTGCCGAGCACGATCTCGCCCACGATCGCGGCCGAGAGCGGGAAGGCGTGGAGCACGCGCCGGGGGAGTTCCCGAAGCGACCCGGGCCGCCGGATGAAGGCGCCCCGCCGAAGGCCGGCGACGAGAAGGGCCGCGACGATAGCGCCGAGCGCCGCGTCCCAGGCGTTCGCGCTCGCGAGCATGAGCAGGTAGACGCCCGTGAGGAGGGCGACCGGCGGCACGTACCGGCTCATCCTGAGCCGCCTCGTGCGAGGACGTCGGCCGCCCGCTCGCCGAGGCGCAGGAGCGGCTCGGGCCACGCGCCCGCGGCGAGGAGGAGCACCGCGACGGCGAGGACGAGCCGGCGGACTGCGGGCGGGCTCGCAGGCCCCCGCTTCGCGCCGCGCCAGTAGTCGTGCTGGTAGATCTGGAACATGTAGACGAAGGAGAGGGCGCTTCCGAGGAAGACGAGCCCCACGAGCGCCGGCGTCCCGAGCGAGACGCGAAAGACCTCGAGCTTTGCCAGGAACCCCGCGGTGGGCGGGACGCCCGCCACGCTGAAGGCGCCGAGCGCGAACGCCGTCCCCACGAGGGGGCCGCGCGCCCCCGCCGCGAGGAAGAGGACGAGCTTGTTGAACGAGTTCGCGAGCGAGTAGACGACTGCGGCTGCGTACCCCGCCGGCCCGCCGAGGGCGAGCGCGAGGAGGATGTAACCGGCCTGGCCGATCGAGGAGTAGGCGAGCACCTCGCTCGCTGCCCGCCTCGAGAGCGCCTGCGCGGACCCGTACACGATGCTCGCGGCGCCGAGCATCGCGACCGCGGCCGAGCCGAACTCGAGCTCGGCCGGCAGGACGGCCGCTCCAAAACGCAGGAG
>JACVSB010000310.1 GCA_014534155.1 Thermoleophilia bacterium | reverse complement strand
ACCCCACGCGCGAGCTCCTCTCGAACGCCCTCCGCCGGCTCCTCGAGGCGGGGATCCGCCTGGACGGCGCCTCCGACCACGGCGTCAGCGAGGCCCTCTACCTGCGCGACCCGGACGGCAACGGGGTCGAGCTCTACTGGGACCGCCCGCGCGAAGAGTGGCCGGAGCCCGCCCCCGGCGAGGCGGTCGGCATGTTCACGGCGCCGCTCGACGTCCGGGCGCTGCTCGAGCTCGCGCGCTAGCACGCCTCGGTGCCGCGCTCGCGCGCGGCGGGCGATCGCGCTCCTCCTCCGGCTCCAGAGGAAGCGCACGAGGATCCCTGACCATCCAGACCACTAAACGACGCCGCCGCCGGCGGACCGAACCGCGCGGGTTCGCCGCGGTCGCCCGCGGGAAGGGTGGGCGCATGAGCGAGCACGAGCACGAGTCGCCCGATCCGCTCCTCGAGGAGCAGGAGGGGAAGGGGTACGGCGAGGACGAGGGCGAGCGCGACGACGCGCTCGCCCCGGACGACGACGCCGAGTAGCTAGGCCGCGAGCCAGGCAGTCCGTCCGGCGCGCGACCAGACGACCGGGAAGAACGAGTCGTCCATCCTCGTGTCCCCGACGCGGCGGTAGCGCGAGTACACGGGGTCGACGTGCTCCGGGTGGAAGCGCGCGTCCGCGCGGACGAGATGCGAGATGACGGCGCGACGGTGCACGGTCGCCGTGTTCGGGCCGGAGCCGTGGAAGACGTTGTGGTGGTGGAACGACGCGCCGCCGGCCCTGACGACGACCGGCTCCAGCCGGAGCTCCTCTCCAGGCGGCACGCTGCGCCGCGCGGGAGCGAGCCAGTCCTCCGGCGCGTGGAACTCGCCGCGGTTCTCCCGCGAGCGCGGCCACCGGTGGGAGCCGGCCGCGAAGGTGATCGTGCCCGCCTCCGCCGACGTGTCGTCGAGCGCGACCCAGCACGTGATCATCTCGGGCGGGTCGATGTAGTCGAGGTAGCTCCCGTCCTGGTGCATGCCGAGCGACTTCGTGCCGGGCGGCTTCCAGATGCAGTTGTCCTGGAGGAGCCGAACGCCGTCCCAGCCCATGAGCTCCGCCGCGAGCCGCCCCGTGCGCTCGGCGAGCACCTCGTCGGCAATGGCGCGGTCGGCCTTCCAGCCGTTGCAGATCTGCCGCGTCCGGTCCTCGGGGTCTCGGCCCGCGACCCAGTTCACCTCGTCCGGCCGGATGCCCGTCTCGTAGTCGCCCGTGAAGAGGCGGTCGAACCGCTCGCCGAGCCGCTCGATCGTCGGGTCGTCGATGTAGCCCTCGGAGACGGCGACGAAGCCGTCGCGGTCGAAGGACGCGAGCTGCTCCTCCGTCCAGCGCTCGATCGCCGCGGTCGCCACGGCCGACGATCCTATGACGACCGCCAACCCGAGGCGCCACATACGCCGCCCGGTCGAGCCGAAGTCGCCCTACCGATCGTGGAGGTGCAGCGGGCCGCGCGGGAAGCTCGACCCGTGACCATGCTGAAGACGAGCCCGAAGCCGCCGGGCGTACGAGCAGCTCCGGCTAGTGCTGTGGCGGTTCCCAGCCCTCGAGCACGGGCGGCTTCCAGTCCGTGCCGACGGTCTTCGAGCCCTCGACCCAGGGCCCCAGCATCGGCTGCCGGAACTTCGTGTGCTGCTCCTTCAGCTGGATCCCGTAGGAGCTCCCCGACTGGAGGTGCTTGATCAGCACCTTCCGCGCGAGCTCGTCCTCCTTGCCCTCAGGGATCTCGAAGTAGATCTTCAGGAAGGAGTT
>JACVSB010000281.1 GCA_014534155.1 Thermoleophilia bacterium | reverse complement strand
GAGGCCGTAGACGAAGCCGGAGCACGCGGCGAGGAGGTCGTACGCGGCGGCGCGCTCCGCCCCGATCCTCTCGGCAACGAGGGCGGCCGTCGTCGGGAAAACCATGTCGGGCGTCGAGGTGGCAACGAGCACGACGTCGAGCTCGGAGGCCCTCACGTGCGCGCGCTCGAGCGCTTCCTCGGCGGCCGGGAGCGCGAGGTCGCTCGCCGCCTCGTCCTCGGCCGCGATCCGCCGCTCCTTGATCCCGGTGCGCTCGGTGATCCACGCGTCCGAGGTCTCGACCATCCGCTCCAGCTCCCCGTTCGTGAGCACGCGATCCGGGACGTGCATCCCCACGCCGGTGATCCCGACGGGACGCCCGTTCCGGGAGACGTCGGCGATCACGCGCCGTTCTCGCTCACGGCGAAGGTCAGCGTGCCGCGCACGGCGAGCGAGCCGGCGACGGTCGCCTTCGCCTTCCCGCGCCCCACCGGGCCGCGCACCTTCTCGACCTCGCAGGTGAGCTCGAGCACGTCACCCGGCTCCACGAGCCGCTTGAAGCGTACGTCGTCGATCCCGGCGAAGAGCGCGAGCTTGCCCCGGTTCTCGCGCTCGGAGAGAACCGCCACGGCGCCCGCCTGCGCCATCGCCTCGACCATGAGGACGCCGGGCATGATCGGGCGCCCGGGAAAGTGGCCGGCCAGGTACCACTCGTCCTTCCGGACCTCCTTGCGCGCGACGACGCGCGCCCCGGGCTCGAGTTCCAGGACCTCGTCCAGGAGGAGGAACGGCTCGCGGTGCGGAATGATGGCCTCGATCTCGGCGCGGCCGAGCGGCGCCGTCACGGAGCCGCCGCCGGTGTCAGCCGCTCCTCGAGGCCCGCGCGCAGGCGCTCGCGGCCGCGGTGGACGTAGCACTTCGCCGTCCCCACGGGCATCCGGGCCGTCCGCGCGATGTCGTCGTACGAGAACCCGAACGCGTCGCGCAGAAGGACGACCGCGCGCTGGTCGGCCGAGAGGCCGGAGAGCGCGTCCGCGAGGTCGCGGCGAAGGTCGGCGAGGAGCGTCGCGCGCGCGGGGTCGGAGTCCTCCCCGGCAACGCCCTCGCCAGGCGGAAGGGGATCGGTCTCCCTCGTCCGGCGGCGAGCCTGCAGGTCGCGGCACGTGTTGACCACGAGGCGGTGGAGCCACGTCGCGAACTGCGCCTCGCCCCGGAACTGCCGCAGCCGCAGGCAGAGCTTCACGAGCGACTCCTGGGCCGCGTCGCGCGCGTCCTCGGCGTCGCCCATGAGCTGGCCGGCCAGCCTGTTCACGCGGGGGGCGTGGCGCTCGACCAGAACGTGCAGCGCCGGGCGATCGCCGGCGCGCGCCTTGGCGACGAGCGCCAGGTCGCCGAGCTTGCTGTAGGCGTGCAGAAGGCGCACGGGAACTCTCTCCTCCGAGAGACGAAGCGCGGGCACGGGCGGTTGCACCAGGCCGACTAGTCTAAATCCGGATGAGCGCTGCGCGAACCGCGCCCTCGAACTCGCTCGCGGCCGAGGCCGTGGAGCCGCTCCTGCGGGGCGGCTTCGGACGCCCCTACGTCTACCGGGAGCGCTGCGACTCGACGCAGACCCTCCTGTCCGGCGAGCTCGAGGAAGGAGCGTGCGCGGCCTGCGACGAGCAGACGGCGGGCCGGGGGCGCCTGGGGCGCCGGTGGGAGGCACCTCCGGGCACGGCCATCCTCGCCTCGGTTCTCCTGCGGCCCTCCGGGGGACGAACGCCGGCCGAGCTCTCGCTCGTGGGCGGCGTCGCGACGGCGCTCGTGGTCGAGCGCGCGCTCGGGCTTGCCACGCAGATCAAGTGGCCGAACGACGTCATGGTCAACCGGCGCAAGGTGGCGGGAGTCCTCGCCGAGGCGCGCGACGGCGCGGTCGCGCTCGGAATCGGGCTGAACGTGAACCAGAGCCGGGACGGGCTGCCGGCCGACGCGCCGGTCGCGCCGGCGTCGCTTCGCACCGTGGACGGCGTCCGGAGGCTGCGCGCTCCCCTGCTCGCCGACCTCCTGCTCGAGCTGGAGCGCTCGTACAAACTCTGGCAAGCGGGCGGGATCGATGCCCTCTACACGGAGCTCGCCCCGCGCGACTTCCTCCGCAACCGCCGCGTCTACCTCGACGGCGAGGCTGGCTACGCG
>JACVSB010000210.1 GCA_014534155.1 Thermoleophilia bacterium | reverse complement strand
CGCGAAGTCGCGCCGAGGCGCCCTCGTGCGCTACCCGCTCGTGAACGACGAGCTCGCGCTCCTCTGGATGGTCGAGTTCGGGTGTATCGACCTGCACGTCTGGACCGCGCGCTGCGACCGGCCGGAGCGGGCAGACGCGGTCGTCTTCGACCTCGATCCCGCAGACGTCGCCTTCCCGGACGTCGCGGCAGCGGCCCTCCTCCTGCGAGACGCGCTCTCGGCCCTCGAGCTCGAGTCCGTCCCGATGACGACGGGTGGCGAGGGGATTCACGTCCGCGTCCCGGTCGCGCGCGTGCACCCGTACGAGCAGATCCGCGATTTCGCGCAGCGCGTCGCCGGCGTCCTCGGCCGGGCGGCCCCCGAGCTCGTGACGAGCGTCCGCGCGCGGGCCGAGCGCCGGGGCGTCTTCGTCGACACGAAGATGAACGGCGAAGGCCAGCAGGTCGTCGCCCCGTACTCGGTGCGCCCTCGGCCCGGCGCGCCCGTCGCGGCGCCCGTCTCGTGGGAGGAGCTCGAGCAGGGGGTCCGTCCCGGTGCGCTCACCCCGGCGGCGGTCCTGCGCCGGGTCGCCGGCCGCGGCGACCTCCACGCGGGCGCGTTGGGCGGACGCCAGCGGCTCGCGGCGGCGCTCGCCGCGCTGCGCTAGCCGGGGCCCGAGCGCTCGACCTCGCGCTGCGCCTCCTCCGCGCGCTCCCGCGCCCGCTCCGCCTCGCGCTCGGCGCGCCTGAGCTCGTCGCGAAGCCGCATGACCTCGCGCTCGGCCGCCGCCGCTTCCTCCCGGGCCTGCCGGGCCTCGGCACGCGCGCGCCGGAGCGCAGCGCGCGCCGCCGATCGCTCCTCGGCGCCGGCGCGCGCGCGGGCGCGGCGGGGCCCGCCTTCCAGGGTGACGCCGAGGAGGCCCGCGAAGCCGCTCGCCTCGATCTCCCGCGTGAGCGCCCCCGCCTCGAGGTCGGGGTGCACCGCCGGGTCGGCGGCAGCGGCGTGGAGCGTCCTTTCGACCGCGGCGAGTGTCGGCTCGCTCGCGGGTCGCCCCGAGACGGCGAGGAGCTCGCGGGCAGCGCCGACGAGCGAGCGGACGAGCTCGCGCTCGGCGAGCATCGGCTCGCGAAGGTCGCCCTCGCCCGAGGCCTGCGCCGCCCGGAGCCGCTCGGCGGCAGCGAGGAGACGGCGCACCTCCCCGGCATTCCGGCGGGCAACCTGGTTCACGGCCCAGGCGGCGACGGAGGGCTTCGGGAGCCGGCTGACGGCGTCGGCCTCGTGCCGCCGGCCCTCGGCGCGGAGGAGCCGGGCCAGCTCGTTCCGCTCCCGCGTGAACTGCTCGAGCGGGAGCCCGTAGAGCCGTTCCGCTTCCTCGCTCAGCGCTACGCGGCCGCAGGAGCCGCGTGCCGCCTGGGGAGGAACGGCGAGAGGAAGAACACGAGGGCGACGGCGACGTACGACACCCACGCGACGACCTCGAGGAGCGACGGATTGCCGTTGTACCCGAAGAGCGCCGTCAGGAACTCGCCGAAGGTGGAGCGCTCGTCGACCACCGAGTTCGTGTTCCAGACGTGCTCGATCGTCATCGGCAGGAGCGACGCCTCCTGGAACTCGTGCACCGCGTGTGCGAGCAGGCCGCCTGCGAAGACGATCAGGAGGATGCCGGTCAGCGTGAAGAACTGGCGGAGATTCAGGCGGCGCGAGCCGTGGTAGAGGGCGACGCCCAGCGAGACGGCGACGACGAGCCCCGCGGCCGCGCCGATCGCCGTGATCGCGGGTGTGGAGCTCTCGCTGATCGCGAAGAGAAAGAGAGCGGTCTCCCAGCCCTCCCGAAGGACGGCGAAGAAGACGACCGAGGCGAGACCGACGGCGGACCCCGCGACGATCGCGCCCTCGAGCCGCGCCTCGAGCTCGCGCTTGATGTTCACCGCCTGCTTGCGCATCCAGAAGATCATCCAGGTGAGGACGGCGACCGCCGAGAGCATCGCGAAACCCTCGAAGATCTGCTCGGCGCGCCCCTCCAGCTCCCCGACGGTGAAGAAGAGCGCCGCGCCGGTGACGACAGAGACCGCGACCGCAGCGGCCGTCCCGGCCCAGATGACGCCGAAGTGTCGCCGGTTGTCGGTCTTCGCCAGGTACGCGAGCACGATGCTCACGATGAGCGACGCTTCCAGCCCTTCCCGTGTCGTCAGGAGCGCGGCTCCCATCCGGTCCTCCTTCGCGGCCGAAACGATGTAAGGCTTCCCTTACAGCCGGCGGGAGCTTACCGGACGCCCGAGCCCGCTTGTCAAGCGAGAGGCGTGCGCGCGCGGCCCCCGGCGGATCCGCGTGCCTACGCGCCGCGCTCGAGAAGCGCCTTCAGGCGCGCGAGATCCTCCTCGAGGCGCCGCTGGGCGTGACGCGTGATCACCCCTGCCATGAGGCGCGCGATCCGGCTCTTGTACTCGGTCGCGATCGTCGTCGTGACGGCGGTGTGCCCGCCGGTCTCGGCAAGCTCCTGGCGGGCGGTCGAGTCGAACTGCGCGGCGCTGAGGCGGGTCGCGAGCCGGCGGTTCGGCTCGTACTCGACGATCTCGGCGTCGAGCTCGATCCGCTGTCCCTGGTCTTCGAAGACGTCCCGGAAGCGGGTGCCGAGACCGAGCTCACCGTCCGTCACCTGCTCCGAGGCAGCGAGCGCTCCCATCCACTGGAGCCGGCGCTCGGGGGCCGCGAGGTACGGGAAGACGGCGGCGGCGGGGCACTCGATCTCGACCGTGTGGCTGTTCGTGTGCACGCCCTAGGACGGGCTCTCGCCGCTGCCGCGCATCTCCTCGGTCGCCTCGCGCGCACGCTCGCGCGCTCGCCGCCGGGCGGCCTCGGCGCCGGGCGGATCCTCGTCCTCGATCACGGTCTCCGACGCCATCCCGGCGGCGGCGAAGTCCTCCTCGTCGGCGGCCTGCTCGCGCGCCTGCGCGAGCTTCGCGCGCAACTCGTCGGCGCGCGGGTCGAGCGGCGGCGGTCCCGGCGGCGGGAGCGTCGGCCGGCGGCGGCGAGCGACGAGGGCCGCGGCGGAAGCGACGGCGAGCGCAGCCAGGATCGTCGCGTTACGGCGCACACCCGGCACTCTTCCACGACTCGGACGGGTCGGCAACCCGCAAGCCCGCCGCTATAGTGACGGCGCTTCCTGCCTTGCCTGGTGCCGTCCTCCCGAACGGCGCGGCAGGTAAGGCCGCTAGACCGGGGGAAGAGAGGAGGTTCGGGAACTGAACGCCTACGAGATCATGCTCATGCTCGACCCGGAGCTGCCCGAGGAGCGCCAGGG
>JACVSB010000279.1 GCA_014534155.1 Thermoleophilia bacterium | reverse complement strand
TGCCGGGAACGTACCTGAACGCCTTCTACGAGATCCGCCCTCTTCCGTACGCGGAGGCGGGCTACGGGTACCCGGAGGACGGGCAGGCGATCGTCAACGTCACGAACGGCAAGCTGATCCGCCTGCTCGTGGACGACGAGCCGTTCGACGTCCGCTACGGAAAGCTCCTCCGGCACGAGCGCGTCCTCGACCTGCGTGAGGGCGTCCTGCGCCGGGACGTCGAGTGGGTCTCGCCGGCCGGCCAGGCTGTGCGCGTCTCCTCGACCCGCCTCGTCTCGTTCGTCCAGCGCTCGATCGCCGCGATCGTGTACGAGGTCGAGCCGGTGGACGCGCCGGCGCGGGTCGTGGTGCAGTCGGAGCTCGTCGCCAACGAGGAGGAGCCCGAGCGGACAGACGACCCGCGCGCGGCCGCCGCCCTCCGGGCTCCCCTCGTAGCCGAGGACAATCGGCATGCGGACCTGCGCGCCGGCCTCGTACACCGCACGCGCGAGAGCAAGCTCCGGATGGCCGCGGGGATGGATCACGTCGTGGAGGGGCCGGACGGGACGACGACGACGACCGAGAGCGAGGCCGACCTCGCGCGCGTCACGATCGGCACGGACCTCGCGCCCGGCCAGCGCCTGCGCCTCGTCAAGTTCCTCGCCTACGGCTGGTCGAGCCAGCGCTCCCTCCCCGCGCTTCGTGACCAAGTGGACGCCGCGCTCGCCGCCGCGAAGCGGTCGGGGTGGGAAGGGCTACGGCGCGGGCAGCGCGAGTACCTGGACGACGTCTGGGCGCGGGCCGACGTCGAGCTCGAGGGCGACGCGGCCCTGCAGCAGGCTGTGCGCTTCGCGCTCTTCCACGTCCTCCAGGCGGGCGCGCGGGCTGAGCAGCGCGCGATCCCCGCCAAGGGGCTCACCGGGGGCGGCTACGACGGGCACACGTTCTGGGACATGGAGATGTACGTCCTCCCCGTTCTCACCTACGTCGCGCCCGAGGCCGCGCGAGATGCCCTGCTCTGGCGGCAGGCGACGATGGATCTCGCGCAGGACCGGGCGCGCCAGCTCTACCTGGACGGCGTCACGTTCCCGTGGCGGACGATCCGCGGGCAGGAGTGCTCGGGCTACTGGCCCGCCGGCACGGCGGGGTTCCACGTCAACGCCGCGGTGGCGGACGCCGTCCGCCGCTACCTCGCCGCCACGGGCGACGAGGAGTTCGAGAGCGGAGCCGGGCTCGAGCTGCTCGTCGCGACCGCGCGGCTCTGGCGGTCGCTGGGCCACCACGACGCGCAGGGAGGGTTTCGGATCGACGGGGTCACCGGGCCCGACGAGTACACGGCCCTCGTCGACAACAACGTGTACACGAACCTCATGGCCGCGCGAAACCTGCGCACGGCCGCCGACCTCGCGGTCCGCCACCCGGAACGCGCCGCGGAGCTCGGTGTCGACCAGGAGGAGGCGGCAAGCTGGCGCAACGCCGCCGACGCCGTCGTCATCCCCTTCGACCACGAGCTCGGCGTGACGGCGCAGGCCGAGGGCTTCACGCGCTACCGGCCGTGGAACTTCGAGCGAACGCCGTCGAACGAGTATCCGCTGCTTCTCAACTTCCCCTACTACCTCCTCTACTCGAGCCAGGTGGTGAAGCAGGCCGACCTCGTCTTCGCCCTCTACGCGTGCGGCGAGCACTTCGGCGCCGAGCAGAAGGCGCGCGACTTCGACTACTACGAGCGGATCACGGTCCGCGACTCGTCCCTCTCCGCCTCGATCCAGGCGATCATCGCGGCCGAGGTCGGACAGGTGGAGCTCGCCTACGACTACCTCGGAGAGACCGCCTTCATCGACCTGCGCGATCTCGCGTTCAACACGAAGGACGGCGTCCATCTCGCCTCGCTCGCCGGGACCTGGCTGGCCACCGTCGCCGGGTTCGGCGGGTTGCGCGACCACGGAGCGACGCTCGCCTTCGCCCCGCGACTTCCTCCCCGGCTGACGCGGATCGCCTTCGGGGTCGTCTATCGCGGCCGACGTCTGCGCGTGGAGATCCGGCCGGAGGGCGCGCAATACGACCTGCTCGAGGGGGACCCGCTCGAGCTCCTCCACGACGGGGAGACGCTCACGGTGACGCGCGGAGCGCCGGAGACCCGACCTCTCGCTCCCGTCTCGCATCGGCCGAGACCGCATCAGCCGCCCGGTCGCACCCCGCCTCGC
>JACVSB010000081.1 GCA_014534155.1 Thermoleophilia bacterium | reverse complement strand
CGGACGCGCTTGTCGTTGAACGGCTCCTTGTCCGTCCGCATGTGCACCTGCCGGTGGACGGAGGAGCGCAGCTCGACCAGGTTCAGGTTGGGGTCGTTCAGGAGCGCCTGGCCTCCCGAAACCGAGAAGTGCGAGATGATGTCGACCTGGTTGCCCTGGAAGGCGAGGACGCGAGGCTGCTCCTCCGCGTAGAACTTGATCTCGCTCCGGTCGGCCAGGGGCTTGCCCTGATCCCAGTAGTCCGGGTTCTTGACGAACGTGACGCCGACCTTCGGCTGGTAGCGCTCGAGCTTCCACGGGCCGGTGCCGTTGAACGTCTTCTCGAAGTCGCCGTTGTAGCTCGCGGGCAGGATGACCGCGTTGTAGTTGTCCGAGCTCACGAGGTAGGGGAAGCCGCCGTTCGGGGCGTCCAGCGTGAACTCGACGGTGCGCTCGTCGACCGCTTTCGTGTTTCCCTTGGACAGGACGCCGCCCAGCGCGGAGAGCGCGTTTGAGCCGACCTTCGGGTCGGACAGCCTGTCGAAGGTGGCGACGACGTCCTTCGCGGTCATCTCGCCGCCGTCGTGGTACTTGACGCCCTGACGAATCGTGAAGGTCCAGACGGTGCCGTCCTCGTTCGGCTCCCACTTCTCCGCGAGCTGCGGCTCGAGCTGGAGTTTCTCGTTCGAGAAGGTCAGGTACTCGGCCGCCTGGCCGAGGACGGCGAGGCCGCCCTCGTCCGCGATCGTGACGGGGTCCATCGCCCCGGCGGGCGACTGGATCGCCGTGCGGATCGTGCCGCCCGCCCTCGCCTTGCCCGTCTGGCCGGCAGCCGTGGTGCCCGCGCCCTCCTCGCCCCCGCCGCACGCCGCGGCGAGGAAGGAAAGGAGCGGGATCGACATGCCGACGACGGTTCCGCGGCGGACGAAGTCGCGGCGGGTGATCTTCCCCGCGGCGTACTCGTCGATCAGGTGGTTCTCGAGCTCACTGCGATCTCTCCGAACGCCGTCGACACGGCGCTGCGTCTCGTCCATGCTCACTCCTCGGTGGCTGAGGGGCCGGTTATCGCACGCCGTCCGGACGCTGTCAATCGGGGCAGGAAACCGCTCGGCATGCACGGGGTTTGACGCGCGCGCGCACGATCGGTTGGCGCCTTTTCGCTCACCCTTCCCCGCAGAAGCGACGCGCGGCGAGGGCGATCGCCTGCGCGCAGCGGACGAGCTCGTCGACGGGGACGTGCTCGTCGATCGTGTGCGCGTGCGCGATGTCGCCGGGCCCGAAGCAGACGCACGGCGTCGCGCCGAAGCGGGTGAACGTGGCGCCGTCGTGCCAGTTGTCGAGGCCGCCGATCCGCCCCGGCCGGCCGACCGCCGCGCCCGCCTCGAGGAGGATCGCGATGATCGGCTCCCCAGGCGAGACCTCGCTCGAGGGGACTTCCGGGGCCCAGGAGACGGCGGGCCGGTGCTCCACGAGCCAGGGATCGCCGGCCGCGGCGCGCTCGATCGCGGCCAGGATCTCTCGCTCGACCTCGCTCCCCCAACCCTCTGAGTCGGCGAAGGCCGGCAGGTAGGCGACGTGGTAGGTGAGCGCACAGGACGCGGGGATCGTGACGGGCCACTCGCCGCCGGTGATGAGGCACGGGACGAGGTTGCCCGGCGAGAGGTAGGGGTGCCGCTGGTCGTCGCGTCGCTGCCAGTCCTCCTCGAGGGAGCGCAGGGCCGCCCGGACGACGTCGGCCTTCTCGATCGCGTTGACCGCCCCGCCGGCCCGCCAGTCGGACTGTGGCATCCCCGCGTGCCCCGGGCGTCCCTCGATCGTGATCGTCGGGATGAGGCTGCCGCGGCAGGCGACCCAGACGTCGAACCCCGACGGCTCCGTGACGATGCCGGCGTCGGCCTGCACCCCGTGCCGGACGGCGGCGAGGGCGCCGACGCCCGTCGACTCCTCGTCCGTGACCGTGCAGACCACCAGGTCACCGGCGAGGGGGGCGCCCGTCGCGGCGAGCGCCTCCGCCGCAAGGACCATGGCCGCGATCCCCCCCTTCATGTCGCAGGCCCCGCGCCCGTACACGCTTCCGTCGCGGACCTCGGCGCGATAGGGGTCGCTCCGCCACCGCCCCAGGGGCGAGGCGGAGACGACGTCGATGTGCCCGTTCAGGAGGAGCGAGCATCCGCCGCCGCGGCCCGCGAAGCGCGCGGCGAGCTGAGGCCGGCCCTCGAACGCGATCCCCTCGCGCGGCGTCAGCCTGCTCCCGGCAACGTCCTCGCTCGTTGGCTCCCACAGGTCGATGTCGGCACCGGCGCGGCGCAGGCGCCGGGCGAGGTACTCCTGCAGCGCGGCCTCGTCGCGCGCCGGCTCGTCGGGAGCAGCCCTCGCCGTCGTGTCGAACGCGACGAGGTCGGCGAGGAGACGGACGAGGTCTTCCTTGCGCCTGGCGATCTCCTCGAGGACGCGCCGCTCCGCCTCCGTCATCTCCGCGCTTCCGAACGCGTTCCGGCGGCGCGCACCGCGGAAGCGTACGCGGTACTGTCGCCGGCGCCGTGCGCCGCCGTGCGCTCTTCGTCATCACCGAGCACCCAGCGTGGCTCACGCAGACCCGCGTCGACGGGTACGAGAGGATCCGTCGCGACCTGGAGGAGGTTGCCCAGGGGCCGGTCCAGTCGGTCCACTACCTCGACGGCCGCGCGCTCGACGCCGACGCCGTCGTCCTGAGCGGCGCGAAGGCCCCGTGGGCAGCGCAGGACCGCCGCGGCCTCGAGCGGCTGGGCGAGGCCGTTCTCGCCTACGACCGCCCCGTGCTCGGGATCTGTGCGGGCCTGCAGCTCCTGGCCATGTTCGCCGGCGGCGAGGTGCGGCCGCTCGCGGACGCGGGGCGCGTGCCCGAACGGGGATACATGCCGCTCGAGGTGCTGGACGAGGACGGCCTCCTCCGGGGTCTCGGGCCGGTGGCGACCGTCTTCCAGGACCACGAGGACGAGATCCTCGACCTGCCCGTCGGGTTCCGTCTGCTCGCCCGGACGCCGGGCTGCGCGATCCAGGCGGTCGAAGCCGCCGAGCGGCGGTGGTGGGGGACACAGTTCCACCCGGAGCGGTCGGATCCCGCCCACCCCGACGGCAAGCGGGTGCTCCGCAACTTCTTCCGCCTGGCCCGGCGGGGCTAGCCGTCGGCGCCAGCGCCGCCGAGCGCACGAGCTCCCGAACCCCGTGCAGGTCGCAGGGCACGGGGTCGTCGACCGCGCGTCCAAGGAGAACTCGGCGCGCTCGCGGGCGCGTGCGACCCGGGCGACGTCCGCGACGGGCAAGCTCTCGCCGTCGAGGACGACCGTCACGGCCACAGGCGGGCCGCTGCGCGCACGATCGTCTCCAGCTTCGTCCGCTCGTCCTCCACCGTGAGCGCGTTGCCGACGACGGACGTCGCGAAGCCGCACTGGGGCGAGAGCGCTAGGCGCTCGAGCGCAAGGAACCGGCTTGCTTCCTCGACCCGCGCCACGAGCTCGTCGACGGTCTCTCGACGCGCGCTCTTCGTCGTCACGAGGCCGAGCACGACAACCTTGTCGTCCGGCACGGCGGCGAGCGGCTCGAACCCGCCGGAGCGCGCGTCGTCGTACTCGAGGAGAAGGCGGTCCGCGTTCACGCGGCGGAAGACTCGCTCGGCGAGCCAGTCGTAGCCTCCCGAGACGAGCCAGCGGCTCGCCTGGTTGCCCCTGCAGAGGTGGAACCCGAAGGTCATTGTCGCCCGGTCGCCGATCACGTGGTTGTCCAGCTCGAGCGCGAGGTCGAGCCACGCGTCCGCGGAACGGCCGCCGCGTTCGTAGAAGGCCCGGTACTCCGGGTCGACGAGGAGTGGGTAGTGCGGCGCGTCCAGTTGCACGTACTCGGCGCCCAGCCGCTCGAGCTCGTCGACCTCTTGGCGGAGGATCTCCGCGACGTCCGCGAGGAAGTCGTCGAGGAGCGGGTAGGCGGCGCGGGAGCGCTCCGCATCCCAGAAGTTCGCGAACAGGCTGGGGCTCGGCAGCGTGACTTTGAGCGTCCGCGTCGCGCGGGCGCGCGCGTAGGTGAACTCCTCGGCGGAGAGGAAGCGGCGGCGCTCGAGCTTTGCCACGACCCCGATCGGCGGCCGCTCGACGGTCATCTCCCCGAGCTCGTCGCTCTGCCACTCGCCCCAGAGGAAGGCGTCCAGGTCCCACTCGCCGAAGCCGTCGACCGCGTCCGTCATCTGGCTCTGGAAGGAGAGGCGGCGCATCTCGCCGTCCGTGACGACGTCGAGGCCGGCCGCCTCCTGCAGGCGGATGGCGTCGTCGACCGCGACGTCCTCGATGCGCTTGAACTCAGCCGGGGTGAGGTCGCCGCGCTCGAGGGCCGACCGCGCTTCGAGGAGCTCCGGCGGACGCAGCAGACTTCCGACGACGTCGGCGCGCGCCTCGAGCACGAGCCGACTGTAGTGAAACTCCGCGTGCGGTACTCGCTGGGGTACGATCGCGCCGCCCCGATGCGCGAGATCCTGGTCCTCTGCCCGCAAGAGCGGGACCGCCGCGCGATCGGCGCGGCTCGTCTCGAGACTCACTTCGCCGTCCGCTACGCCGGAAGGGACCTCGACGGGGTCGACGAGTTCGACCCGGCGGCTTTTCTCGCCGAGTGCGAGCGCCTCCCGGCCGACGGCGTCGTCGCCACGAAGGACCAGTCGGCCCTCCTGGCCGCGATCCTCGCCGAGCGCCGCGGCCTTCCGGGACCGTCGCCGCACGCCCTCCTGGCCTGCCAGCACAAGCCGACCTCGCGCGAGCTGCAGCGCAAGGTCGCGCCGGATGCCACGCCGCGCGCGGCACTCCTCGACGGCGGCCTTCCCTTCTCGCCGCCGTTCTTCGTCAAGCCTGTCGTCGGCCGCCTCTCGCAGAACGTCATGCAGATCGACGACGAGGAGGATCTCGCGGCCCTCCCCGAGCCGGACGGGTACGCGCGCCGCTACGGGGCGATCGCGGCGCTTGCCGGAGCCCCGCCGGAGCGGGCGCAGGGCTTCCTCGCCGAGGAGCTCCTGCACGGGCTCGAGGTCACGCTCGAGGGGTACGTGCATCGGGGCCGCGTGACCACGATCGGGGTCACGGACTCCGTCATGTATCCCGGGACGATCAGCTTCGAGCGGTTCGAGTACCCGTCGAGGCTCTCGGACGAGCGCCAGGCGGAGCTCGCCGAGATCGCCGCCGCCGTGGTGCGCGCGCACGAGCTCGACGACGCCTTCTTCAACCTGGAGTTCTTCGTCCCGGAGGACGGGTGCCCGGGAATCGTCGAGCTGAACGCGAGGCTCGCCTCGCAGTTTGCGCCGCTCGTCCTCGGGCTCCATGGCCGTTCGACCTACGACGCGCTCTTCGCGCTCTCGGCCGGGGAGGATCCTGCCTGGCACTCCGGGCGACCGGACGGCGTGGGGGTGAGCTACGTCGTCCGCGTGTTCGAGGACGCCCACGTGGAGAGGGTCCCCGACGCGGCCGACGACATCGAGATCCTCGTCCGGCCGGGCTTGCGCCTCTCGGAGCAGGGCGTCAACGATGCCCAGAGCTACCGGCTCGCGATCCTGTACGGCTTCGGCGAGACGCGCGAGGAGGCCGTTCGCCGCTGCCGCGAGCGCGTGCGCTCTCTCAGCTTCCGGCTGGAGCGGTCGCCGGTGGCGCACTGACGTCCTCGCCGCGCGCCTCCCGGTTCGAGATCGCGAGGGCGCCGACGAGGGCCCCGGCGAGGGCGAGCGCGACCGCGAGGAGCATGCCGGCGCGGTACGCGTCGACGGAGGCGGCGAGCTCCGGGCCCGAGAGACCCTTGGTGAGGGGCGCGTGTCCCTCACCGGCATGGGAACGGAAGACGAGCGCGATCACGAGCCCGATCAGCGGAACGGAGGTCAGGCTCCCCAGGCGCGAGACGGTCGAGTTGACCCCCGACGCGACGCCCGCGAAGCGCTCGGGGGCCGACTTGAGCGCGGTCGCCGTGATCGGCGCGACGAGCATGGCCAGCCCCAGCGAGAAGAAGGCGAGCCCTGCCACGCCCGCCGTCCAGAAGGCCGAGCGGGAGTCGACGAGGAGAGAGAGCGCGGTGCCGACGGCCATGAGCGCGGGCCCGCCCGCGAGGAAGAGGCGCGGCCCCCGGCGGTCGGCGAGGGCGCCGAAGCGCGCCGCGAGGAGGATCATGACGAGGCTCGTCGGCACGTTCGCGAGCCCCGCCTCGAAAGGGGAAAAACCGAGCGACTGGATGTGCAGCGTGAAGAAGACGAAGAACCCGTAGAGCGCCCCGTAGACGAGGAACGTCTCGGCGTTCGCTGCCGCGAAGTTCCGCCGCCGAAAGAGCGCGAACGGGAGCATCGGTTCTCGCACCCGCCGCTCGACCCACGCGAAGGCGGCAAGCGACGAGACGGCGAGCACGAACGCCCACCAGTACCCGCGGAACCCCTCGTCAGCACCCTCGACCATCGCGTAGGTGAGCGAGCCGAAGCCGACCGCGGCGAGTACGGCGCCGGGAACGTCGAGACGGCCGATGCGATCGCGTCGCTCCTCGGGGCAGCGGCCGGCGCGCGCGAGCGCGATGGTGACCGCCGTCAGCGGCAGGTTCAGGTAGAAGATCCAGCGCCACGACGCCCACTCCACGATGGCGCCCCCCACGGGCGGGCCGGCGATGGTTGCCACGCCGGTAAGCGACGTCCAGAGCCCGATCGCCCGGCCCGCCTGGTCGCCGTAGACGGCGCGAAGGAGCGCCAGGCTGTTCGTCGTCAGGAAGGCGCCGGCCACGCCCTGGAGCGCGCGGGCTGCGACGAGCGTCGCTTCGTTCGGCGCAATGCCGGCGAGAGCCGAGGCGAGGGCGAACCCGGCGGCGCCGGCGACGAACGCCGGGCGCCGCCCGAAGCGATCGCCCAGCGATCCGGCCACGAGGTAGAGCGAGGCGAGGGTGAGCGAGTAGGAGAGGAAGACCCACTGCTGTCCCGACAGCCCGAGCCCGAGATCCTTCTCGATCGTCGGCAGCGCGACGATGACGACGCTCGCGTCGATGAAGGCGAGGGCGGAGCCGATGATGCACGCTGCGAGGGTGAGCGTCCGGCGCCGTCGCAGGCCCAACTCGGCCACGCGGCGAGCATACTGCGCGGCGATGGGACGAGGAGCGCGCGCCGGGATCGCCGCCGCTGCCGCGTGGGCGGCGGCCGAGCCCGTCCTCGGCCGCCTCCTCGGGACGCCCTACTCGGATCTCCGCCTCCTCGGCGCGCCGCTCGCGCGCCGCCGGTGGCGGGCCGCGGGACTCGCGCTCCACCTGGCGAACGGCGCCGTCTTCGGCGCCGCCTTCGAGCGGCTCGGCGGGCGCGGCGCGGTTGCCGGTGGGCTCGCCGCGCAGGTCGAGAACCTCGTTCTCTGGCCGGCGATGGCGGTCGTCGACCGCGTGCACCCCGATCGACGGAGCGGCGCCTGGCCCCCGCTCCTTGGCAACGCGCGCGTGTTCGCCTACGAGGTGGCCGCGCACGCGATCTTCGG
>JACVSB010000241.1 GCA_014534155.1 Thermoleophilia bacterium | reverse complement strand
GGGCGAGCGTGCGCGCAGGAGGCGGCTCACTGCGCTCGCGTTCGCGGCCGTCGTCGCGGCGCTCGCCTTCGGCGCCGGAACGCGCGTCGCGGGCGACGGCTTCGACGCGCGCAGGGCGATCGCGATGAGGCCGACCGTGAACGCCCCCGGCGCCTCTGCTGTCATTCGCCTGGGCGCACCCGACGCGAGCGGAAACTGGGCGCTCCGCCTGGAGGTCGAGGGTCTTCCGAAGCTCCCCGAGGACGGCTACTACGTCCTCTGGCTCGCGCGCGGACGGGAGTACGGCGCCACGTGCGGGAGCTTCTCCGTGGGCCGCCGAGAGGCGAGCGCCGAGTGGACGGTCTCCTACCCGCTGCAGCGCTTCGACAGGTGGGTCGTGACCGCCTGGCTACCGGGTCAGAAGACCGGCGACGAGGCGCCGTGGCTCCTCATGGCCGACGTCCCGGCGGACGTCGGCCCGCCTGGAGCTCAGGGAGCGACGCGCCCGGCCGCGACGAACGCGTCGTAGGTCACCGGCATCCTCTCCGCGAGGAAGCGCTCGCACGCGTCGGCGTAGCGGCGAATCTCCCGCTGGGCGGTCTCGGCCGCGCGGAGGGAGACGAAGTTCATGAGCGAGCGCGCGTTCACCGTCCAGAAGAACTCCGTGAAGGCGCCGACCGGGATGACCGACCGGGCGAGCTCCCGTGCGATCCCCTGCTCGACGAGACGCTCGTACGTCGCGTACGCGTCGCTGTAGACGCCGCGAAACGTCTCCCGCACGGACTCGGCGAGCTCAGAGTCGACGGGCTCGAAGGAATAGGCGCCGGGCTTGCCCACCTGCGTGCGCACGTCCTCAGCGTCGGGTACGTAGAACTCGTCGGTCGCTCGCGCGTAGCGCATGGAGAATTCGTTGAAGGAGCCGACGCGGTGCCGCATCCACTCGCGCGTGACGAAGATCGGAGCGCGGACGTGGAACCGAAACGCGTTGTGCTCGAACGGCGTCCCGTGCCGGTCGCGCATGAGGAAGCGGACGAGTCCCTCGTCCGCCTCGTCCATCTCTGCTTTGCGACGCGCGAACGAGACCCTGGCGGCGTTCACGACGGAGAGGTCGCTGGCCATAGCGTCGTCGAGGCGGACGAACCCGTGGTCGAGCACCGGAATGGAGCTCTCGGGTAGGACCTCCGGGGTGACCGCCACGCGCGCGAGTGTACCGGGGCTGTACGTCGGAACCTCCGGGTTCTCCTACCCCTCCTGGCGCGGCGGCTTCTACCCGGCCGACGCGAAGCCGGACGCCTTCCTCGGCCTCTACGCGAGCCGCCTCCCGAGCGTGGAGCTGAACTCGACGTTCTATCGGCTTCCCAGCGAGGACCAATTCGCCCGCTGGGCCGGGGAGACCCCGCCGGGGTTCCGCTTCGCCGTCACGATGAGCAGGCGCTGCACCGCCCGCGGGCGCGTCGAGGGCGTCGAGGCCTTCCTGCAGAGCGCCGCCGCGCTCGGCGACCAGCTCGGGCCGATCAGGATCAAGGTCCCGCAGGAGCGCGACGACGGGTTCCTCCTCCTCCTCCTCGGGACGCTCGACCCCGCGGCCCGGACGGCGCTCGACTTCCGCCATCCCTCCTGGGACGCGCCGGACGTGACGGCGGAGCTGGACGCGCACGGCGTCGTCCGCGTGAACGCCCTCGAGCACGCTGCGGGGTTCCGCTACCTGCGCTTCCGCGACCCGCCCTACGACGAGGCGGCGCTACAGGCGCTGGCCGACCGCATCCGGCCCGCGCTCGAGCACGGGCTCGAGGTGTACGCGTACTTCCGGCACGAGGACGAGCCGAGAGCGCCGGGGTACGCGCTCCGCCTGGCGGAGCTCGCTACGCGACCCGGCCGACCGGCGCGCGCGCGCGAACCCACTCCGCGAGCACACGAGGCGGAACCGGGCGGCTGAGGAAGTACCCCTGCGCGGCGTCGCAGCCGAGCTCGCGGAGCGCGCGCCAGACGTCCTCGGTCTCCACGCCCTCGGCCACCACGCCGAGCCCGAGGTTCCGCCCGAGGTCGATCGTGGAGCGCACGATCGCCGCGTCGCTTGCGTTCTCCCCCATGGCGGCGACGAACGAACGGTCGATCTTGATCTCGTCCACGGGGAGGCCGCTCAAATAGGCGAGCGAGGAGTAGCCCGTCCCGAAGTCGTCGATCGCGATCCGCACGCCGAGGGCGTTCAGGTCGCCCAGAATCGCGGCCGCGCGTGCCGGGTCCGCCATGATCATCGTCTCCGTGATCTCGAGCTCGAGGACGTCAGGCTCGAGGTCGAGTCTGGCCAGAAGGCGCTCGACGTCCACGGCGAGGTCGGCGTCGAGGAGGCTCCGCGCGGACAGGTTGACCGCCACGCGAAGCGAGAGGCGGTCGTCCTTCCAGGCACGGCACTGCTCGAGCGCCGCCTCCAGCACGAAGAGGGTGAGGGGACGGATCAGGTTCGTGTGCTGGGCAAGAGGGACAAACTCCGACGGCGGGAGGAGCCCGCGCTCCGGGTGGTTCCAGCGCACGAGCGCTTCGACGCCGACGACGTCGCCGGTCTCCAGGCGCTCCTTCGGCTGGTAGTAGAGGGTCAGCTCACGCTCGTCGATCGCGCGGCGGAGCTCGGCGATGACGCGAAGCCGGCTCGCGCTGTTCACGTCGTGCGCAGCGTCGTAGACGGCGAACGGCCGGTGCGCGGCCTTGGCGACGTACATGGCCACGTCCGCGCGCTGGACG
>JACVSB010000062.1 GCA_014534155.1 Thermoleophilia bacterium | reverse complement strand
GGCGGCGCCGACGAGACGGAGGAGACGGGCCGCGTGTTCGCCTGGGAGCGGCTGAACGCCGCCTTCCGGGAGTTGCGCCGCGGTGCTCGGCTCGCGTGCCTCCACCGAAACCGCTGGTGGCAAACGTCTCGCGGGCCACTCCTCGACGCGGGCGCGTACGTCGCCGGCCTGGAGTACGCAGCGCGGGTCGAGGCGGAGATCGTCGGGAAGCCGAGCCGGCCCTTCTTCGACGCCGCGCTCGCGGCGCTCGGTGCGGACGCGGGCGAGGCGACGATGGTCGGGGACGACGTGGAAGCGGACATCGGCGGCGCGAAGCGAGCCGGCCTTCGGGCCGTTCTCGTCCGCACCGGGAAGTTCTCCGAGGAGGCCCTTGCCGCGGCCGACCCCGCGCCCGACGCGACGCTCGACTCGCTCGCCGACCTACCAGACTTCCTCGCCGGGCGATGAGGATCGGCGTCGATCTCATCGAGATAGCGAGGATCGAGCGTGCGCTCACGCGCGAGGGCTTTCGCGAGCGGGTGTTCACCCAGGCGGAACGCGACTACTGCGACTCGCGCCGCAACCCCGCCCAGCACTACGCCGGTCGCTTCGCCGCGAAGGAGGCGATCGGGAAGGCGCTCGGGTGCGGAATCGAATGGCGCTGGCGGGACGTCGAGCTCGCGGGGCGACCGAAGCCCGGCGTTCGGCTCTCCGGGTGGACGCGCCAGTGGGGCGAGCGGGTGCGCGCGGGGCGGATCGACGTCTCCATGACGCACTCCCGCGAGCTCGCCGCGGCCATCGCCGTCGTCCTCGACGCGGCATGACTCCCTTCGAGCCGCTCTTCACCGCGGCCGAGATGCGCGCGGCGGAGTCGTCGCATGGGGGACCGACGCTCGAGTTGATGGAGCGTGCCGGCGCGGCCGCCGCCGAGGCGGCGCTCCGTCGCTACCCGCAGGCGCGGAGCTTCGGCGTCTGGTGCGGCACCGGTGCGAACGGCGGCGACGGGCTGGTCGTCGCGCGCCGCCTACGCGCGGCGGGCCGAGACGTCTCCGTACGGCTGCTCGGCCGCGAGGACAAGATCGCCGGCGACGCGGCGGAGAACCTTCGCCGCGCTCACGAGGCGGGCGTCCCGTTCGCCCAGCCGGGGCGGACCGATGTCACGATCGACGCGCTCTTCGGCACGGGCTTCTCGGGCGCGCCGCGCCGCGAGGCCGGTGGCTGGATCGAGGAGCTGAACGACGCGGGCGCGCCAGTGCTCGCGGTGGACGTGCCTTCCGGCGTCGACGCGTCCACGGGGCGTGTGGCGGGGGCCGCGGTGCAGGCGGAGGCGACTGTCACGTTCCACGGACGGAAGGTCGGGCTCGTGGTCTCCCCGGGGCGCTTCCACGCGGGCCACGTCGAGGTCGCGGACATCGGGATCGCCGGCGGCGAGACGCTCCACCGCCGCGTGGGGGAGCGCCTGCTCGAGATCGTCCCGCGCCGGGGCGAGCGCGACAACAAGTACAGCGCGGGGTTCGTTGTCGTCGTCGGCGGCTCCGCGGGGCTAACGGGCGCGCCCTTCCTCGCAGCCGAGGCCGCCATGCGCGCAGGAGCGGGGTACGTCCGTGCGTGCGTGCCAGCCTCGCTGGCGCCCGCCTTCGCTCAGCGCTTCGTCGAGGTGACGACCTCCGCCTGCGCGGATGACGACGCCGGCCGGCTCCTCGCCTCCGCCGCGGACACCGTGCTCGAGGCGGCCGAGCGCGCGGACGCCGTCGCCCTCGGCCCGGGCTTGGGACGAAGCGAGGGGACGCGCGGCCTCGTCCGCGCGCTCCTCGACGGCCTCGACCTTCCGGTCGTCCTGGACGGCGACGGCCTCTGGGCGCTCGCCGGGCACCTGGACTGGGTCTTCTCGCGCCACGCCGCCACCGTCCTCACGCCGCACTCAGGAGAGCTCGGCCGCCTCCTGGACCGGGACTCGGCCTGGGTGGACGCGAACCGTCTCGCGGCCGTCGAGGGGGCCGCGGACGACGTGGGCGCCGTCGTCGCGCTCAAGGGCGCCGACACGCTCGTGGCCGCGCCAGGCCGGGGTCTTCTCGCCTGCGATCTCGGCACGCCGGGGCTTGCGAGCGCGGGAACGGGAGACGTCCTGACGGGGATCGCGGCCGCGTTCCTTGCCAAAGGGATGGAGGCGCAGGTGGGAACCGCGGCCGCGGCGGCGGCGGCCGGCCTCGCGGCCCGGCGGGCGGCCGAACGGCACGGCGTCGCGGGCCTCATCGCGAGAGACGTCGTCGAGGCGCTCTCGCCGACGCTCTCCCCGCCGACCGTGCCGGGAAGCGCGTAGGCGGCGCGCCCGCGCGCGACCTCGTGGCGCGATGATCCCACCTTCCCGCTCGGTCGTCACGATCGACCTCGGAGCGCTGCGGCGCAACGTCGCCCGTCTTCGCCTCGCCGCCCGCGGGTCGGAGGTCTGGGCCGTCGTGAAGGCGGACGCGTACGGCCACGGTGCACCGGAGGCCGCGCGCGCTGCGCTCGCCGCCGGCGCCCGTGCCCTCTGCGTGGCAACGGCGCAGGAGGGCGCTGCCCTCCGTGACCGCTTCCGCGAGCCGCGGATCCTCGTCATGGGACCGCTCGCCCCCGGCGAGGACGCGCTTGCGAGGCAGGCACGCCTCGACGTCGCTGCCTCCCGCCCGGACGCGCTGCCTCGCGGTGTCGACGTGCACCTCAAGGTCGACACCGGCATGGGAAGGTACGGGATGACCGCGGCGGAGGCGCTCGCGGTGCCGAGGGAGCGCGTCGTCGGCCTCATGAGCCACCTCGCCACCGCGGACGAGCCGGACGAGCGCTTCGCCCGCGAGCAGCTCGCTCGCTTCGCCCAGCTCTCGGCACAGTTCGAGGGCGTCGTCCGCCACGTCGCGAACAGCGCGGCAACGCTTCGCTTCCCGGACTCGGTTCTCGACGCGGTGCGGCCGGGGGTGGCGCTATACGGCCTCTCCCCCTTCGGCGACGACCCGGCGCGGCACGGCCTCGAGCCGGTGCTCTCGTGGCGCAGCTACGTCGCGCAGGCGCGAACCCTTCGGGCCGGCGAGAGCACGGGCTACGGCCGCCGCTTCCGCGCGGAGCGCCCGACGCGGATCGGCCTCGTCCCCGTCGGGTACGCGGACGGCTTCCGGCGGGGCTTGACCGGGACGCAGGTCGCGGTCGCCGGCGTTCGCCGGACGGTCGTCGGGACCGTGTCCATGGACTCGTTCGCGGTCGAGCTCGCCGCCGAGCGCGAGGCTGCGCCGGTCACGCTCGTCGGCGAAGGAGTACTCGTCGAGGAGCATGCGCGCGTCCTCGAGACGATCAACTACGAGCTCACCTGCGGCATCCGGACGCCGCCCGAGCGGGCGACGCGAGAGGTCCGCGGTGGATGAGGGTGCGCTCCGCGAGGTCGCGGGTACGCCGGCCTACGTCGTCGGCGGCGCCGTGCGCGACGAGCTGCTCCAGAGGGCAAGCGTCGACATCGACATCGCGTGCCGCGACCCGCGAAGCGCGGCCGAGGGGTACGCGGCACGCATGGGGGCGGCGCTGTTCCCACTCTCCGAGCGTTTCGGGGCGTGGCGCGTCGCCCTCCGGGACGGGCGTACCGTCGACTTCACGCCGCTTCGCGACGGGGTCGAGGACGACCTCGCGACCCGCGACTTCACGGTGAACGCGATCGCGAGGCCGCTTGGCTCCAGCGAGTACGTCGATCCCTTCGGCGGGTTCGCGGACCTGAACGCGGGCCGGCTGCGGACGGTCGGCGAGGGTGTCTTTCGAGACGACCCGCTGCGGCTTCTTCGTGCCGTCCGGCTGGAGCGCGAGCTCGACTTTCGCCTCGAGCCGGCCAGCGAGGCGCTCGTCCGTCGCGACGCCGCGCTCGTAACGCAGGCGGCGGGCGAGCGGATCCTCGCAGAGCTCGCGCGGATGGACGCCGTCGGGTTTCGCCGCCTGGGCGAGCTCGGCCTTCTCGGCCCGCTCGGAGGCTCGCTCGCGCGGCTCGAGACCGCTGCACCGGCCGAGCACCCCGACTACCTTCTCGTCGTCGTCCTCGGGCGGAGGTTGCTCGACCTTCCCGTCTCCCGGCAGACGCGCCGCTTCGCGCGAACGCTTCTTCGGGCGGAGCGTCCGGACGGGGGCGACGCGCGCTCGCTGCACCGCTTCCGGCGGGCAACGGAGCCGTGGGCGCTCGAGGCGCTCGCTTACCTGGGGGCGCCGGAGCTGACGGACGCGGTTCGCGCGGCGCGCGCCCGAGACCCCGGCAAGCCGCTCCTTCGCGGCGACGAGCTCGGGGTCCCCCAGGGCCCCGAGGTGGGGCGGCTGCTCGAGCGGATCGCCGAGGAGCGCGCGGCCGGGACGGTGACGACGCGCGAAGAGGCCCGCGAGCTCGTCGCCCGCGAGGCGGGCAAGAGGCCGGGGTGACGGGCTAGGAGCGGTACTTGACGGTGCAGCCGACCGGCGGCGTCTCGCCGATCGGGGGAGAAGATCCGGCGAGAACGGCCTCGATCGCCTGGCGAAGCCACGGCTCGGCGCTCTCCTCGTCGCCGTGGTTCGAGTCCGGCGCCCCCCGGTAGGCGAGCCGGTGCTCTCGGTCGAAGAGGAAGACCTCCGGCGTGCGCGCGGCGCCGTACGCGCGCGCGACGTCCTGCGTCTCGTCGTAGAGGAAGGGGAAGACGAACCGCTTCTCCTCGGCCCGGCGCTTCATGTCCTCCGGTGAGTCGCCGAGGTGGCCGGCGTTCGAGTTGATCGCGACGAGCGCTGCGCGCCCCTCGAAGTCGCCGGCGAGCGCGTTCAGGCGGTCTTCCCAGGCGATCACGTACGGGCAGTGGCAGCAGGAGAAGGCGACCGTGAGCGGCATGCCCGCGTACCCGGCGGGCGAGTACGTGCGGCCGTCGACTCCGCGGAGCTCGAAGGGCGGCGCGGGATCTCCGAGCGCGAGCCTGCGCACGGGCGCGATGCTACCCGCCGTGAGTCTCCTCTACGACGCCGTGGCGGCGGGGATGACGGGCTACACGCGCGCGGCGTTCGCCCTCGAGACGCTCGGCCCTCGCCGCCTCGACTTCCGACCGGCGACGCTGGTCGTTGTCACGCACCGGCGCGAGACGGACGTGCCGCTCGTCAGTCCCATCCTGTATGCGCGCGCCAGGCTCTGGCGCCGCCGCTCCCGCCTCGAGCGGATGACGTTTGCGGCGCGCGACGACATGTTCCTCCCGGCCTTCTTCGCGGGATTTCCGCCCGCCCTGCCGCCGGGCGTGCGCCGCCTGCTCTTCCCCCTTGGAGTCGGCCGCTGGCTCCCGCGCGTCCAGGTCGCCCCTCTGCGCAGCGCCCACGTCGCGCGCCTCGGCGAGGTACTCCGCCTCCGGCGCGGCGAGCGCCTCGACGCGCTCCTTTCGGCCGGCGAGCTGGAGCGCTTCCTCGCGCGCGCGGAGGCGTGCGGTCTCGCGGCGCCGGTGCGGGTTGCTGACGTTTTTCGCGGCGAGTACGCAGATCTCCTGTGGCGGAGCGTGCGGCCGGACGACCCGGCCGCAGCGAGCCTGGAGCGCTTCTGGAGCCGCCGCGCCGCGCAGGCGGCCGCCGACCTTCGCGGCCTCGTCGATCTGCTTCGTGCGGGTGGCACGCTCGTCGTCTTCCCCGAAGGTCGCCCGTCGCCCGACGGGGAGATCGGGCCCGTCCAGCGCGGCGTCGCCTCCCTCGTCCGCCGCGGGCGCCCGCGGGTGCTGCTCCCGGCGGCGCTCGCCTACGACCCGCTGGCGCGCGGCCGGACGAGGGTCGCCGTCGGCATCGGCGATGTCGTGCCGGCGCCGGCCGAGAACGTGGAGGAGGCGGTCCTCTCGCTCCTGCGCCGGACGATGCCCTTGACGGCCGGGCAGATCGTCGCTGCGGGAGCAGACGTAGAGTCGGCACTCGTCGAGGCCCAGGCAGCGAGGCGTCCGGTCGAGACGGCGCTGCTCGACCCCGCCCGGCGCGCGCGGCGGATCGCCGAGGCGGCCGCGACGGCACCGCGCCGCCCGGCCGACGTGGCGTTCCTACAGCGCGAGTACGCGAGCGCGCGCGCCTAGCCGGCCTCGCGGGCGCGCGGGCGCGTCCGGAAAAGGCGCGGGAGGGCCGGCCGGATGAGCAGCGCTCCGAGGATCGTGACGGGGAGGATGATGAGCGCGTGCATCGTCAAGACGTACGCGCTCGCAGCGTGCTCTTCGACGTCGATCTCGCGGGCGGCGAGGAAGGTTAGGTAGTCGAAGGAGCCGAGGCCGGCCGCAGTCGCGGGCACGGCCAGAGCCAGGTTTCCGATCCCCTCGAGCAGGAAGTAGCCGCCGAGCCCGAGGTCGACGCCGTAGGCATGCCCGACGAGCGCGAACATGAGCACGTCGGCGAGCCACATGAGCGCCGAGGTAGCGAGGACGACGGCGACGTGCCGGGCTCTCCGGAAGGTGCCCAGCCCCTCGACGAAGTGCAGGGCCGAGCGCGACGCGCGTGGGCGCCAGCGCGTAGGAAGCCGGCTGGTCGCGCGCGAGGCGAAACGCGCGCTCGCCTCGGGCCGTCTAGCCGCGACCGCGACGAGCACGAGGCCGAGCACGGTCCCCGACGAGAGCGCGATCCCGGCGAGGAGCGGGATCCCGCCCTGTCCGATCGCGAGCGCCCCGAGGAGGATCCACGTGGCCAGCACGACCCCGTCGAGCAGGCGTTCCGCGAAGAGCGTCCCCGCCGTGACGAACGCCGGAACGGCCCCGACCTCTCGCATCGACACGATCCGGAGCAGGTCGCCGCCGCGCGCCGGGACGACGTTGTTCGCAGCGCGCCCAACCGAGACGGTGGCGAAGACCAAGCGGAGTGGGACTCGGTATCCGGCGCCGTGCAGGAGCAATCGCCAGCGGAACGCCATGACGCCCACGTTCACGAGGAGGAGGGCGACGGCGCCGAGGAGCGTCCACGCCGGAAGCTCGCGGATCTTCGCCCACGCTTCCCCGAGGTCGACCTCGCGCAGAAAGAGCCACGTAAAGGCGATCGTGGCCGCCGTCCCGAGGAGGAGGCGCAGGAACTGTCCGCGGATCAGGTACATCCACTTTTCAGTATCGCCCGACCCTCTGCGGGCGAGAATGGCGCCATGGCGAACGCCTGCGAGCGCCGACGCTTCTCGGGACGGCGCGAAGCCGCAGTCGGCCTCGGCGTCTACGCCCTCTACCTCGCAGTTCGCCGGCTGAAGCTCCGCCGGGGCGCGCGCGCGAGCGCGGCCGTGAACGCGGAGCGGGTCGTCGCGCTCGAGCGCCGGCTCGGGATCCACGTCGAGCCGGGGATGCAACGGCTGCTCCTTCCGCGGACGCGGCTCGTGGCAGCCCTGAACGTCGCGTACGTGACGCTCAACGTGGGGCTCACGGTCGGCTGGCTCATGTACCTCTTCCGACGCCGCGACGCCGAGTTCCACCGCCTGCGGCGCGCCGCGGTGGCCGCGACGCTGGGCGCGCAGCCCGTCTTCCTCTTCTTTCCCGTCGCGCCCCCGAGGACGCTGGCCGGGTTCGTGGACACGATCGAGGAGGTGAGCGGGGTCGATCTCGACCGAGGGCTCGTCGCCGAGCTCTACGACCCCATTGCCGCCGTGCCGTCGATCCACGTTGCCTACGCGGTCGTCACCGCCGCAGGGATTGCGTCGACGGCTCGCCGGCGCCACATCCGCGCCCTCGCTCCCGCATATCCGCCCCTCGTCGCGCTCGTGGTACTCGCAACCGCAAACCACTACGTCGTCGACGCGCTCGCGGGCGCGGTTCTCGGCCGGCTCGCTCTGCGGGCGGCGAGCGGGGGCCGGGGGATCGTCGGGCGTCCCGGCTAGGCGACCTTCTCGAGCGCCGGGCTCTTCTCATCCTCGAGGAGATCGAGGACGGCCTCCTCGACGCTGCCCTGGAACGCGGGCTCGCCGAGCTCGCCGACGTCGCCAAGGCGCGTGAGGGCACCGCCGATCGTCACTCCCGACTCGAAGCGGTCGAAGACGCGCGGGTCGATGTAGGAAGCACGTGCGACGGCCGGAGTGTTTCCCAGGTAGTGCGCGACCTCCTTGATCGCGCGCGTGATCGCTCGCTTGCGCGCCGTCCTCGACGTCGCTGCCGGCGCCGAGACCGCGAGCGCGACGGCGGCGAGAACGGTTCCGCTCCACGTGCGGAAGTCCTTCGCGGAGAAGTCGCCGCCGGTCGCTTCCTTGATGTACGCGTTGATGTCGGCCGACTTCACGTCGAACCACGTACGGTCTACCTCGTAGGCCAGGAGCTCTCGTCCGCGGGTCCGACGCTTGAGCTCGGCGACGGCCTCGTAGACGGGCGGGTCGACGACCGAGCGGATCTGGCGCTTCCCGCTCTTCGCCGTGTAGTCGAAGCGGAGGACGTAGCCGTCCTC
>JACVSB010000071.1 GCA_014534155.1 Thermoleophilia bacterium | reverse complement strand
GCCCGTTCACGACGGCGCGGTGCGGGTCGCAGAGGATGATCCGCGCTCCCATCGTGACGAGCTTGTCCACGAAGAAGAGCCGGTTCTCGAACATCTTCTCGAAGATGAGGACAGTCCCCGTCGCCTGCGTGGCTACCGCGAGCGCGATCGAGGTGAGGTCGGCCGGGAACGCCGGCCACGGCCCGTCTTCGATCTTCGGGATCTGCGAGCCGACGTCGTCGCGGACGACGAGCTCCTGCCGGCCGGGCACGCGAACGGTCGAGCCCTCGACGTGCGCCGTTACGCCCAGGCGCTCGAACCCGGGCCAGATCGCGACGAGATCCTCTGGGTGGACGTCCTCGATCGCGAGCTCGCCGTCCGTCACCGCTCCCAGCCCGATGAAGCTGCCGACCTCGATGTGGTCGGGGCAGATGCGCCACTCTCCCCCGTGCAGGTGCTCGACGCCCCGGACGCGGAGGAGGTTCGACCCGATCCCGTCGATCTCAGCCCCGAGCGAGACCAGGAAGCGGCACAGGTCCTGCACGTGCGGCTCGCATGCGGCGTTCCCGATGGTCGTCTCTCCCCTCGCGAGGACGGCTGCCATGACGGCGTTCTCCGTCCCCGTGACCGACGCCTCGTCCAGGAAGAGCGGCACGCCGACGAGGCCGTCCGTGCGCATCCGGAAGCGGCGGTTGGTGTGCACCTCCGCGCCCAGCCGCTCGAGGGCGTCGATGTGCACGTCCAGCCGGCGGCGCCCGATCACGTCCCCGCCCGGCGGAGGCACGACGGCCTCGCCCCGGCGGGCGAGGAGCGGCCCCGCGAGCAGGATCGAGGCCCGGATCCGGCGGCAGAGCTCCTCGTCGAGCTCGGCGCTCGGCGTCGCTGACGCGTGGATCTCGACCTCTCCCGACCCTCGCTGCGCCACGTCGACGCCGAGCTCCGAGACGAGGTCGAGCAT
The DNA here is from genome assembly GCA_014534155.1 of Thermoleophilia bacterium. Next base: position 6,919 of record JACVSB010000071.1, on the reverse strand, counting down.
CGTCTCCACGTCGCGGATCGCGGGCACGTTCGTGAGCCGGACCGGCTCGTCCGTGAGGAGGCACGCCGCCACGATGGGGAGCGCGGCGTTCTTGTTGCCGGCGGCCCGGATCGTCCCCTGCAGCGGGCGCCTGCCCTCGATCACGAACGACTCCGACGCGGCGTCGGCGACCACGGTCTCGGCAAGCAACATATCCATGTGCAAGGACGGCCCCCTGGCCGCGGCGGGCTATCCTAACGCGCCCGATGGACGTTACACGGGAACGGGCTTGGGAGACGCTCACGACGTACACCAAGGGGGAGGCGCTCCGGCGGCACGCCCTCGCGGTCGAGGCCGCGGTCGGCGGCTACGCCCGGCGCTTCGACGAGGACGAGGAGTTCTGGCGGGCGACGGCGCTCCTGCACGACTTCGACTACGAGATGCACCCGACGCTCGACCGGCACCCGCAGGACGGGGCGCCGATCCTCCGCGAGGAGGGGTATCCCGAGCCCCTGGTCGAGGCCGTCCTCTCGCACGCCGAGCATCTGGGGATGCCGCGGGACACCCCGCTCAAGAAGACGCTCTTCGCCTGCGACGAGCTCGCGGGGTTCGTGCACGCGTGCGGCCTCGTGCGCCCGGACGGGATCGAGACGCTGGAGCCGAAGTCGGTGAAGAAGAAGCTCAAGCAGCCGTCCTTCGCGGCGGGCGTGCACCGCGACGAGGTCTACAAGGGCGCCGAGCTGCTCGGCCTCGAGCTGGACGAGCACATCCGTAACGTCGTCGAGTCGATGCGCCCGATCGCGGCGCAGCTCGACCTGCAGGCGCCGGGCGAGAGCGCATGAAGGTGACCATGATGCTGGCCGACTACGCGCAGGTCGCGGACGGCAAGCTGACGATCGTCGGCGGCGGCTGGTCGATCACCGGGCCGATGCCCGTTCCGTTTGCGATCGCGATCCTGTTCGAGGTCCCCTGGGACCGGGCGAACATGAAGCACCGGTTCCGGCTCGATCTCGTCGATGCCGACGGCCACGTCGTCTTCGTGGAGGGCGAGGAGGGCGAAGAGCCGCTCGTGGTCGAGGGCGAGTTCGAGGCGGGCCGGCCGCCGGGCCTGAAGCCGGGGACGCCGCTCGAGGTCCCGGTCGCGATCAACCTGCCGGGCGCGCCTGTCCCCGCCGGCGGCCGCTACGAGTGGCGCCTGAGCGTGAACGGCGAGGGAACGGCGGACTGGCGGCTCGCGTTCTCGGTCCGGGACGAGAACGAGCTTCCCGTCGCGTAGCCGACGGTGGCCGCGGAGGCGCTCGCCCGCAAGCTCCGGATCGCCGCGGGCAGCCGCGCGCTCGTCCTCGGCGCACCGCCCGGATACGCATCGTCCCTCGCCGCCGCGGCAGGGGCCGAGGTCGACGAGGAGGCGCGGGAGGAGTCGAACTACGACGTCGTGCAGGCGTTCGTCAAGGACCGCCTGGACGTCGAGCGAGAGGCGGCGCGGGCGCTCCGCGCGCTGAAGCCGGGCGGCGTCCTCTGGTTCTCGTATCCGAAGACGGCTTCCGGCGTTGCGAGCGAGCTGACTCGCGACCGCGGCTGGGACGTCGTCGCGCGCGCCGGCCTACGCCCCGTCAGCCAGGTCTCCGTCGACGAGGTCTGGTCGGCTCTGCGCTTTCGCCCCGGCTCGGACGTCGGCTCCGGGCCCCCCTAGAGGCCTGTCCGGGACCCTGCCTGATGCTCGCGCACGCGAAAACCGCGCCGGCGGGGACGCAGAGAAGGCCTGTATGCAGGCATATGTGTGCGAGTGAAGAGGCCGCCAGCGCCCGGTTTGCAGCCGCACCGGGCACGCGAATGTTTCCCGGACAGGCGCCTAGAGCCCCCCGACGAGCCGTTCCAGGTCGGCGTCCGTCGTCCACCACCCGCAGGAGGCGCGCACCCAGCCGACCGACGGGAGCTCGCGGACGACGACACCCCGCTCCTCGAGCCGGGCAACGACCCCGGTCGCCGGCTCGCGCGGGCGGAAGCTCACGAGCGTGGCCTGGCCGGGCTCGGTCACGACCTCCGCGCGCGAAGCGACGAGCTCCCGGCAGCGGGCGGCGGCGCGCCGCGCCGCCCGAAACCGCTCCTCTCCGAGGCCCGCCGCGAGCTCGAGCGAGGCGAGGAGGCCCGCGCTGGCTCCTGGAGCGGTCCACGTGGACTCGAACCGGCGCGCGTCCGGCCAGAACTCGAGCCCGTTCGGGTCCGCGAACGAGAGGTACGAGGGCGCGGTGACGGCGAGATCGTCCACGGCGTTCGGGCGGACGTACAGGGCTCCGGTCGCATCCGGCCCCAGGAGCCACTTCTGCCCCGAGACGGTGTAGAAGCTGCAGCCGAGCTCGCCGACGTCAACCGGAATCGCGCCGACGGACTGCGCCCCGTCCACGAGCACGGGGATCCCGTGCCGGGCGAGCTCGCGCACGGGAATCACTTGTCCGGTTGTCCACGTGACGTGCGAGACGGCGATCAGGCGCGTGGCGTCCGTGAGCTCCGCCTCGAGGACGGCGAGCGCGTCGGCGGCGCACGCGCGGCTCACGGGCGCGCGGCGCACCTCGGCCGCCGAGACGGCGAGCGCGCCGAGCAGGCCGGGGTGCTCGCAGTCGGTAGTCACCACCTCGTCGCCGGGGCGCAGCCGAAGGCCCCGGACGACCGTGTTGCAGCCCTCGGTCGTCGAGGTGGTGAGAGCGATCTCCCCGGGCTCGGCGCCGATCGCCCGCGCGACCGCCGCGCGAGCCCGGTCCCGGACCTCCAGCACGTCGTGGAAGAACGTCTGCCCAAACCGCCCCTGCTCGAGCGCGCGCCGCTCGGCCCGCTCGATCGCCTCCACCGTGCGCGCGGGCAGCGGTCCGAAGGTGCCCGCGTTCAGGTACGCGAGCCGCTCCAGGACGGGCAGCTCGGCGCGGGCCGCCGCGACGTCTACGCGATCACCGCCTCGACGGGCGCATGATCCGAGAGCACCCGGCCGGCGACCGTCCTGCGCGCCTCGGGCCAGGCGCTCGGCGCCCGGGCGAGCTCGAGGCCGCGCACGAGGATCTGGTCGATGCCCGAGATCGGCGCCGAGTAGCCCGGAAGGCCGTACCGGCGCACGTTGAAGTCCCCGCAGAGGACGACGCGCTCCGCGCGCGCGACGAACTCCGCCGCGCGGGCGACCTCCGACGGGGCGAGCCGAGGGTCGTTCGTCGCGTGCAGGTTGGCGAGGGTGAGCGCCCGCTCCTCAACCTGCACGTCCAGGGCCTGGCAGTACCGTTGCTGGCGGCCGCGCGAGAAGAGCCACTCCCACCGTCCCACGTCCGGCGTCAGCAGGCAGAGCCGTCCCTCCCCGGGCGTGATCGCGGGGCCGAGGAGAAGGACGTTGGCCTGCCCCGTGAGAAGCGAGCGCAGGCGCCTGGGGTCGAGCTCCGTGACGACGCGCGCGAGCGGGCCGAGGAGGAGCGCGGGCACCGTTACCGCCCAGCGCGCGACCATCCCGCTCCAGCGCTCCAGGCGTCCCAGCGCCCAGAGCGGAACCTCTTGCAGGGCGACGACGTCGGGCGCGTCCTCCGTCACGAGCTCGACCATGCGGCGCAGGTAGGTCCGCTGCGTCGGCGGCTGGCTGCGGCCGTGGTAGACGTTCCAGGTCCGAACGAGGAGCGCCACGGGCGGCGTAGTCTAGGCGGCGCGCGATGCCGCTTCGCCGCTCCCGCTTCGGCCCGCTGGTGGAACGCCAACTCGAGCTCTTCGCGCAGGAACACGTGGGCCTCGTCCGCGACACGGAGGCGGCGCTCCGGGCCTACACCGGCGCCGCGAGCGACGAGGCCGAGGAGCGCTACGGCGACTACCTCGACCTCGTCGAGACGGGGCAGGAGGAGCTTGCCGAGCTACGCGACGCGTACGCGCGAACGCTCGACGAGGAGACCGCGGCCGAGTACCGCGCCGCGTTCAACCGCATGGTGCGAAAGCGCCTCCCCCGCTACGCGCTCGACCTCGAGTGACGGACGCGCCTCACACCGTCCGCATCGGATGCTCGGGGTGGAACTACAAGCACTGGCGCGAGCGCGTCTACCCGCCCGGCCTCCCTCCCCGCCGCTGGCTCGCGCACTACGCGACCCTCTTCGACACGGTCGAGGTCAACGCGACCTTCTACCGGCTCCCGACGCAGAAGGCGGTGGAGGGCTGGGTCGCACAGTCCCCGCCCGGCTTCCTCCTCACCGTCAAGGCGAGCCGGTACCTGACCCACATCAAGCGCCTCGCCGACCTCGGCCGGGGAATCGAGCTCTTCTACGAGCGGCTCGCGCCGCTTGCCCGCTCGCCGAAGATGGGGCCCGTCCTGTGGCAGCTGCCCCCCAGCTTCAGGCGGGACGACGGCCGTCTGAGAGCGGCCCTCGAGCGCCTCCCCCCCGGGCGGCACTGCTTCGAGTTCCGCGAGGCGAGCTGGTTCCACCCGGATGTCTACGAGCTCCTCCGCCAGCACTGCGCCGCCCTCGTCATCGGCGACAGCCCCAACCGCCCCTTCCAGACGCAGGCCCTGACCGCCGACTGGACGTTCCTGCGCTTCCACTACGGGTCTCGCGGCCGCAGGGGCAACTACTCCGCGCGCGAGCTCGAGGAGTGGGCGGGCCGGATCGAGCGCTGGCGCGAGACGGTGGACGTGTACGCCTACTTCAACAACGACTGGGAGGGGTTCGCGGTGCGAAACGGCCTGTGGCTCCGCCGGAGGCTCGCCGTGTAGCCGCTCGCGTATTCGGGGGATACCCGTACTCCCCTCTTGTCGCCGCTCTGCCACGATCGGTACGCGTGCCGCACACCGTCCTCATCGTCGACGACCACCCGAGCTTCCGCACCACGGCGCGCACCCTCCTCGAAGCCGAGGGGTACGACGTCGTGGGGGAGGCCGAGACGGGGGTGCAGGCGCTTCGGCTGGCGAAGGAGCTCGACCCGGAGGTCGTCCTCCTCGACGTCCAGCTGCCCGACTTCGACGGCTTCGAGGTCGCTGCCCGGCTGACGGCCCAGAACGGGCGCGTCCCGCACGTCGTTCTCACGTCGAGTCGCGATGCCAGCGATTTCGGCCCGCTCGTCGCCGAGAGCGGCGCGCGAGGTTTCGTGCCAAAAGGCGAGCTTTCGGGAGGGGCCCTCGCTAGGCTGATCGCGTGAACGTCCGCGTCGGGGTCGCGATCTGGACGGTCGCCCTGCTCGCCGCCGTCGCGGCCTTCGCGCTCGCGGCGAGCACGGACCACCCCGACGACCTCACGGTGCGCGCGGTCCTCGGCGCGATCGTCGGCCTCGTCTTCGTCGCCTCCGGCCTCATCGCCCGCTACCGGCGTCCCGACAACAGGACGGGCACCGTCATGGTCGCGGCCGGGTTTCTCTGGTTCCTCCCCGCGCTGACCCAGGCGGACGACCCCGTCCTCTTCGCGCTGGGGACGGCGCTGAACGACACGCCGTGGGCCGGCGTCGCCTTCCTCATCCTCGCCTACCCGACCGGGGGCCTTCGCTCGCTGGCCGACCGCTCGATCGTCGCGGGCACCGTCGGCGTCTCCTTCGTCCTGCGCCCGCTCTGGACGCTCGTCTCGGACCTTCGAGACGCGCATGCGAACGGCCCCGAGAACGCCTTCCTCCTCACCCACCGCCCGGCGCTCGCGCACGCGCTCGAGACGACGATCCAGGTGGCCGCGCTCGTGCTCATCGTCTCGGCCGTCGCGGTCCTCGTGCAGCGGTGGCGGCACGCCTCGGCGCCGGCGCGGAGGGAGCTCGCTCCGGCCTTCCTCTCCTTCGCCGTCACCGTTCTCACGCTCGCGGCCGCCGTCCTCCTGGACGTCGGCGACGTCACGCCCGCCGCCGACGTCGTCTACTGGATCGCCATGGGAGCACTCCTCACCGTCCCGGCGTCGTTTGCGATCGGGCTCGTCCGCACGCGTCTCGCCCGCGCGGGAGTCGGCGACCTCCTCGTCGAGCTCGGCGACCTGCGCCGCCCGGACGAGCTCCGCGCGGCCCTCGCGCGCGCCCTCGGCGACCCGACGCTCGAGATCGCGTACTGGATTCCGGAGCAAGAAGGGTTCGTGGACGCGTACGGCAACCCGATCCCGCCGCCCTCGTCGGCGGGTCCCCGCTACGCGACCACCGTCGAGCGGGGCGGGCGGCCGATCGCGGCCCTGATCCACAAGGCGTCGCTTCGGGAGGACCAGGCGCTCCTCCGCAGCGTCGTCGCCGCTGCCGGCCTCGCGCTGGAGAACGAACGGCGCCTGGCGGAGATCGCCCAGTCGGAGGCGCGCCTGCGCGCGCTCGTCGACGCGCTCCCGGACCTCATGTTCCGGGTCGACCGCGACGGCCGCTACCTCGACGTCCAGGGACCCGACGCCGACCTCGTCGCGCCCGCCCGCGAGCTCGTCGGCAAGCGGATCGCCGAGGTGCTCCCGCCGGAGCCGGCCGAGAAGCTCATGCGCTGCGTGGAGCGGCTCCGACCGGGCAGCCGGGTCGAGACCGTCGAGTACATGCTCCGCCTGGGGCCGCTCAACCGACACTTCGAGGCGCGCGTCGCGCCCATCGGGCCCGACGAGGTCGTCCTCATTGTGCGCGACATCTCCGACCGGAAGCGTTCCGAGGCGCAGCTGCAGCGGCTCCAGGATGAGCTTCGGGCCCGCTTCGAGGACCTGCGCCGGGAGCGCGACTTCATCCGCGCGGTGGTGCAGGCGGCTCCCAGCTACTTCTGCCTCATCGACCGCGCCGGCCGCATCGTGAGGTTGAATCGGTCGCTCGAGCGCGCGAGTTCCCACGACGACGAGAGCGTGCGCGAAAAGCGCTTCTGGGAGGTCTTCGTCCCGGTGGAGGAGCGCGACGAGGTGCGCGAGCGCGTGCAAGAGGCCGTCGCGGAGCTCGCTCCGTCCGAGGAGTGGGAGAACCGTTGGTCCGCCGCCGACGGGCGGGAGTTCGTCGTCGCCTGGTCGGT
>JACVSB010000329.1 GCA_014534155.1 Thermoleophilia bacterium | reverse complement strand
TCTTCGAGGGAGAGTCGGCGGCGGTGGAGCGGGTCGTCGAGCTCTGCCGCGAGGGCCCGCGCGGCGCCTCCGTGGAGCGGCTCGAGGTGAGCGAGGAGCCGCCCGAGGGCCTCCACGGCTTTACGGTCGAGTGAGAGCCGGCTCGTCGCGGCGGGGAGCGCCACCCGCGCCGGGGGGAGAGCGCGAGCCGCGCTACTCCCACTCAATCGTGGCCGGGGGCTTCGAGGAGACGTCCAGCGCGACCCGGTTGACCCCGGGGATCTCGTTGATGATCCGGCTCGAGAGCGTCTCGACCAGCTCGTAGGGCAAGCGCGCCCAGTCGGCGGTCATGGCGTCGTCGGAGGTCACCGCCCGAATCACGATCGGGTACGCGTAGGTCCGCTCGTCGCCCTGCACGCCCACGGAGCGGACGGCGGGCAGGACGGCGAAGCTCTGCCAGAGCTCGCGGGCGAGACCCGCGCGCCGGACCTCCTCCTGCACGATCGCGTCCGCCTCGCGCAGGACAGCGAGCCTCTCCTCGGTCACCTCGCCGATGATGCGAATCGCGAGACCGGGCCCGGGGAAGGGCTGGCGCCACACCATGGGCTCCGGCAGCCCCAGCTCCTCGCCGACCCGGCGTACCTCGTCCTTGAAGAGCATCCGCAGCGGCTCCACGAGCTCGAGGTTCATCTCGTCGGGAAGCCCGCCCACGTTGTGGTGCGACTTGATCTTCGCCGCGACCCCTTCGCTCGAGCCGGAGCCGCCGGACTCGATCACGTCCGAGTAGAGGGTGCCCTGGACGAGGAAGCGCACGGCCCCAAGACGGCGTGCCTCCGCCTCGAAGACGTTGATGAACTCCTCGCCGACGATCCTCCGCTTCTCCTCGGGGTCGCCGACTCCCCGCAGACGCTCCAGGAAGCGCTCGCGCGCGTCGACGTGCACGAGCGGCACGCGGAAGTGGCCCTCGAACGTCTCCACCACCTGCTCGGCCTCGCCCTTCCTGAGCAGCCCGTGGTCGACGAAGACGCAGGTCAGCTGGTCGCCCACCGCCTTGTACGCCAGGAGGGCCGCGACCGCGGAGTCGACGCCGCCGGAGAGCGCGCAGAGCGCGTGCTCGCGCCCGACCTCCGCCCTGATCCGCGCGGTCTCCTCCTCGATCACGGCCGCCGCCGTCCAGAGCGGCGGAGCATCGGCGACGCGCAGCAGGAAGTTCTTCAGGAGCTCCTGGCCGTGGGGCGTGTGCACAACCTCCGGGTGGAACTGCACGCCGTAGACCGCCCGCTCGTGATCCTCGAACGCCGCGATCGGCGCCGCCGGCGAGGCGGCGACGACCCGCGCCCCGGGGGGCGGCGCCACGACCGTGTCCCGGTGGCTCATCCAGCACGTCTGCTCGGCCGGAAGGTCGGCGAAGAGGTCGCTCTCCCGCTCGGCCCGCAGCCCCGTCCGGCCGAACTCCGACCGGTCGGTACGGGCAACGTGCCCGCCTCGATCGCGGGCGAGAAGCTGCATGCCGTAGCAGATCCCGAGCACGGGCACCCCCAGCTCGTACAGGCCCGGGTCGACCGCAGGCGCACCCGGCGAGTAGACGGAGGCCGGGCCGCCGGTGAGGACGAGCGCC
>JACVSB010000011.1 GCA_014534155.1 Thermoleophilia bacterium | reverse complement strand
GATCTACGAGGGGACGAACGAGATCCAGCGACTCGTCATCGCGCGTGAAATGGTTCGGGAGGCCCGCTCCGCGCTCGCGGCCGGCGTCGCCTGAGCATCGAGTCGGCGTGGAGGGCTACGACGCCGTGGTCGTCGGCTCGGGGCCGAACGGTCTCGCTGCGGCGGTCACGCTTGCGCGCGCAGGACGGTCGGTGCTCGTCCGCGAGGCCGCCGACTCCGTCGGCGGAGGCACGCGGTCGGCGGAGCTCACGCTCCCCGGGTTCGTGCACGACGTCTGCTCGGCGATCCATCCCCTCGGCGCGTCGTCGCCCGTCTTCCGCTCGTGGCCGCTCCGCGAGTACGGGCTCGAGTGGATCCATGCGGATCTCCCGCTCGTCCATCCATTCGAGGACGGTTCTGCGGTCGCGCTCGCGCGCGACGTGGACGAGACGGCCGAGGGGCTCGGGCGGGACGGGGACGCCTACCGCCGCCTCGTGGGAGTCGTCGCCGCCGAATGGCGCCGACTGGAGGAGACGCTGCTCGGCCCGCTCGTTCGCGTCCCGCGCCATCCGCTCGCGCTCGCGCGGTTCGCCTTCTCCGCCGCCCGCTCCGCGGACGCCCTCGCCCGCTCGGCGTTTCGCTGCGAGCGCGCGCGCGCGCTCCTCGCCGGGTGCGCCGCTCACTCGATGCTTCCCCTGGAGACGTCGCCCTCGGCGTCCTTCGGGCTTGTCCTGCTCGCGCTCGGCCACGTGGCCGGCTGGCCTGTCGCCCGCGGCGGGTCGGGAGCGATTCCTGCGGCGCTCGCCGCGCACCTGCGGGCGCTGGGGGGCGTGATCGAGACGTCGTCGCCCGTGGAGTCGCTGCGGGAGCTCCCGCGCGCCGGAGCTGTCCTGTGCGACGTGAGCCCGCCTGGGCTCCTGCGAGTTGCGGGGAACGCGCTGCCGCGCCGTTACGCTCGCGCGCTTCGTCGCTACCGCTTTGGCCCGGGCGCCTTCAAGCTGGACCTCGCCCTCGACGGCCCGGTGCCCTGGCGAGCAGCCGAGGCGGGGCGGACCGCCTGCCTGCACGTAGGCGGGACGCTCGCCGAGATCGCCGAGGCGGAGCGCGCGCCGTGGCAGGGCCGCATCGCCGAGCGCCCGCACGTCCTCGTCGCTCAGCAGACGGCGGCCGATCCCGCGCGGGCGCCCGCCGGCAGGCACACGGTCTGGGCGTACTGCCACGTGCCGAACGGGTCGACCGAGGACGCGACGGAGCGGATCGAGAGGCAGATCGAGCGCTTCGCTCCCGGCTTCCGTGCCCGCGTGCTCGCGCGCTCCGTGCGCTCGCCCGCCGATCTCGAGGCGTATGACCGAAACCCCGTGGGCGGCGACATCAACGGCGGCGTCCAGGACTGGCGCGGTCTTCTCGCCCGCCCTGCGTTCCGGCTCGTCCCCTACGCGACGCCGCTGCCCGGCCTCTTCCTCTGCTCCGCGTCGACGCCGCCCGGGGGAGGAGTGCACGGGATGTGCGGCTTTCTCGCCGCGCAGGCAGCCCTCCGCGGACCGCTCGCGAGGAGGACGCTCTTCTGACGGATCGGCGGCATCGCGCGGGGTAGCCTGGGGGCGTGGATCCCCTGGGGCCGTTCAGCCCCGCGGTGCGCGGGTGGTTCGAGCGGACGTTCGACGCGCCGACGCCCGCGCAGGCACGCGGCTGGCCTGCCATCGCCTCGGGCTCGCACACCCTCATTCAGGCACCGACCGGCTCGGGTAAGACGCTCGCTGCGTTCCTGTGGGCGCTCGACCGCGCCGAGGCCGGCGCCGGGACGCAGGTGGTCTACGTGAGCCCGCTGAAGGCGCTGAACTACGACGTCGAGCGCAACCTGCGGGGCCCGCTGGCCGGCATCGGGTCGCGTCTCTCGGTTGGTGTCCGTACCGGGGACACGCCGGGCCGCGAGCGCGCCCGGATGCAGCGCGTCCCCCCGGACGTCCTCATCACGACGCCGGAATCGCTCTTCCTCATCCTCACGTCGCGCGCACGCGAGATCCTCCGCGGCGTCCGCTTCCTCGTCCTCGACGAGGTGCACGCCGTCGCGGGGACGAAGCGCGGAGCCCATCTCTCGCTCACCCTGGAACGCCTCGACGCCCTGCTCGAGCGGCCCGCGCAGCGGATCGGCCTCTCGGCGACCCAGCGCCCGCTGGAGGAGATCGGCCGCTTCGTCTCGGGAGGGCGGCCGATCGAGCTCGTGGACGCCGGGCGGGCGAAGGAGCTCGACCTCGCGGTCGTCGTCCCGCTGGAGGACATGCGCGAGCCCGAGGCGGGCGACGGGGCGACCACGCTCCCGGCCGCCGCCGCCGGCGACGGGCCCACCGGCCGCTCGATCTGGCCCTCGATCTACCCGCGACTCCTCGAGCTCGTGGAGTCGCACCGCTCTACGCTCGTCTTCGTCAACAACCGCCGGCTCGCCGAGCGGCTCGCCCTGCGCCTGAACGAGCTCGCGGGTCGCGAGGTCGCGCGGGCGCATCACGGGTCGCTCGCGCGGGAGCAGCGGCTCGTCGTCGAGGAGCTCCTGAAGCGGGGCGAGATTCCGTGCCTGGTCGCGACATCCTCGCTCGAGCTCGGGATCGACATGGGAGCCGTCGACCTCGTCGTCCAGGTGGAGTCGCCGAAGTCGGTCGCGGCGGGTCTGCAGCGCGTCGGGCGGGCGGGCCACCGCCTCGACGAGACATCGAAGGGGCGAATCTTCCCGAAGTTCCGCGCCGACCTCCTCGAGTGCGCCGTGGTCGCGAAGCGGATGCGCGAGGGCCTGATCGAAGAGACGCGGATCCCTCGCAGCCCCCTGGACGTCCTGGCGCAGCAGATCGTCGCGATCGCCTCGCAGGAGGAGACGACGATCGACGACCTGCACGAGCTCTGCCGCCGCGCCTACCCCTTCCGCGCGCTCTCGCGGCTCCAGCTCGAGAACGTCCTCGACATGCTCTCAGGGCGCTACCCGTCCGAGGAGTTCGCCGAGCTTCGGCCCCGCGTCACTTGGGATCGCGTGCGGGGACTCGTGCGCGGCCGCGAAGGCGCGGGTCGGCTCGCCGTCACGAACGCCGGGACGATCCCTGACCGCGGCCTGTACGGCGTCTACCTCGCGGACGGCGGCGGGCGCGTCGGGGAGCTCGACGAGGAGATGGTCTACGAGGCGCGCGCCGGCCAGACGTTCCTCCTCGGCGCCTCCACCTGGAGGATCGAGGAGATCACGCGGGATCGCGTCCTCGTCTCGCCGGCGCCCGGGATCCCCGGTGCCATCCCCTTCTGGAAGGGCGAGGGGATCGGCCGCCCGTACGAGCTCGGCGAGGCGATCGGACGGGCGGCCCGCGAGATCGTCGCGCTGCCGGACGCCGCCGCAGTCGCCTTCCTCCGCGAAGACCACGCGCTCGACGAGCTGGCAGCCCGCAACCTCCTCACGTTCCTGCGCGACCAGGAGGCGGCGACGGGGACGGTGCCGTCCGACCGGACGGTCGTGGTCGAGCGCTTCCGGGACGAGATCGGCGACTGGCGCGTCTGCATCCTGACGCCGTTCGGCGGGCGGGTGCACGCTCCCTGGTCGCTCGCGCTCGCGGCTCGCCTGCGTGACGCGCTCGGCCTCGAGGTCAACGCGATCTGGTCGGACGACGGGATCGCGCTGCACCTGCCCGATGCCGATGCGCCGCCCACGACGGACGAGCTGCTGGTCCGCCCCGAGGAGCTGGAGGAGGTCGTCGTCTCCGAGCTCGGCGGCACGGCGCTCTTCGGAGCGCGTTTTCGCGAGAACGCCTCTCGCGCCCTCCTCATCCCGCGGCGGCGTCCCGGCGAGCGGACGCCGCTCTGGCAGCAGCGTCTGAAGGCGCAGGCGCTCCTGCAGGTCGCGCGCCGCTATCCCGACTTCCCGGTCGTCCTCGAGACGTACCGGGAGTGCCTCCAGGACGTCTTCGACCTGCCGTCGCTTCGCCGGCTGCTTGCGGACCTCGAGGCGCGCCGGCTCGACCTCGTCGACGTCAGCACGCCCACCGCCTCTCCCTTTGCGGCCTCGCTTCTCTTCGACTACGTCGCCACCTACATGTACGAGGACGACACGCCGATGGCCGAGCGCCGCGCCCAGGCGCTCGCGCTCGACCGCGACCTCCTCAAGGAGCTCCTGGGCCAGGAGGAGCTCCGCGACCTGCTCGACGGGGACGCCGTCGCGCAGGTGGAGGAGGAGCTCCGCGGCGCCCCGCGCTCACCCGACGAGCTGCACGACCTCCTCCTTCGCCGTGGCGACCGGCGCGCGGGCGAGTACGACGCGGATCTCGCAACGCCGCTCGTGCAGGAGCGGCGTGCCGTCCTCGTCCGTGTCGCCGGCGACGAGCGGCTGATCGCGGCTGAGGATGCCGGCCGCTATCGGGATGCGCTCGGCGCCATGCCGCCGGCGGGCCTGCCCGACGCGTTCCTCGAGGCGGGGGAGGCGCCGCTCCGCGCGCTCCTCGTTCGCTTCGCCCGCGGGCAGGGCCCCTTCACGACGGGTGATGCCGCCGCTCGCTTCGGACTCGCCGGCGAGCGGATGGAGGAGGAGCTTCGCGCGCTCGAGCGCGAGGGCCTTCTCGTCCGCGGGGAGCTTCGTCCGGGCGGCAGCGAGCGCGAGTGGTGCGACCCGGACGTGCTGCGGCGACTCCGCCGCGTCAGCCTCGCCCGCCTGCGCCGGCAGGTCGAGCCCGTCGGGCAGCGCGCGCTCGCCCGCTTCCTGCCCGCCTGGCAAGGCGTCGATCGCCGTTCGACGCTGCGCGAGGCGCTCGTCCCGCTGCAGGGGCTCTCGCTCCCCGTCTCACTCTGGGAGTCGGACGTCCTCCCCCGCAGGGTTCCCGGCTACCAGCCGGCCCACCTCGACCAGCTCTGCGCCTCGGGCGAGCTCGTCTGGGTCGGCGCCGGGCTCGAGCGCGTGGCCGTCTTCTTCCGCGAGGACGCCCCGCTCCTCGGACGCCCCGGGGCGCTGCCGCCGCCCGAGGAGTTCGTGCACGAGGCGATCCGAGGGGCCCTGGCGCGCGGCGCCCTCTTCTGGCTCGACCTCCTGCACGAGACGGGGCTCGAGCCGGAAGCGGCGCTCCCCGCCCTCTGGGATCTCGTCTGGGCGGGCGAGGTGACGAACGATGCCTGGCAGCCGCTGCGCGCGGGACGGCGGTACTCGCTCCCGCGTCCCCCGCGCGCTGGACGCCGGTTCGCACGCCGGCGCGCCGAGGAGGCGACGGCGATCCAGGGCCGCTGGTCGACGACCTCGCGCCTCTTCGCCGGCGAGCCCGACGCGCGCACGCTCGCCGAGCTTCTGCTGGAGCGGCACGGGATCGTGACGCGGGACGGCGTCCGGGGCGAGGGCGTCGCCGGCGGCTACGCGCGCGTCTACGCCGAGCTGCGAAAGCTCGAGACGCTCGGAGTCTGCCGGCGCGGGTACTTCGTCGAGGGGCTGGGCGGGGCGCAGTTCGCGCTCCCCGGCGCGGTCGAGCGCCTGCGCGAGGAGCCGGCGATGGAGTCGGCTCTCGTCCTCGCCGCCGCCGACCCCGCGCAGCCGTACGGCGCCGTGCTGCCGTGGCCGAAGCGAGCGGGCGCACGCGCGGCGCGCGTCGCAGGCGCCCTCGTCGTCCTCCTCGGCGGGGAACCCGCTCTCTTCGTCGAGCGCGGCGGGCGCTCGCTCGTCCCCCTGCACGACCCCGACGACGCATGGCTCTCGGCCGCCGTGGAAGCGCTCGTCGAGCACGTCCGCCAGACCGGCGTCAAGCGCCTGGCCGTGGAGCGCTTCGACGGCCGCCCGGTGGCGGAGACGGCCGCCATGCCGCTGCTCCTCGAGGCAGGCTTCCGCGCGGGACCGCGCCGAGCCGTCCTCCGTGCCTGAGGGGGATACGCTCCACCGCGCGGCCGCACGCCTGCAGCCGCTCGTCGGGCACGTGATCCGCGCCGAGTCGGTGCACGGACGTGCGCGCGCGCTCGGGGTCGCGGACGCGATCGACGGCCTGGCGCTCGAGCGGGTGGAGGCCCTCGGCAAGAACCTCCTCTTCAGCTTCGAGGGCGGCCTTCTCATGCGCAGCCACCTGCGGATGAGCGGGCGCTGGCGGGTGCAACCCGCGGGCCAGCCGATCCTCGGGCGCCCGTGGCTCGTCCTGCGCGCCGCGGGACTCGCGGCAGTCCTCTGGAACGGCCCGCTGCTCGAGCTCGCGCGCGCTCGCCACGACCGCCTTGCGCAGCTCGGGCCCGACGTGATGCGCGCTCCGCCGGACACCTCCGCGATGCTCGCGCGGCTGCGCGCAACGCGGCAGGGGCGCGAGCTCGGCGAGGCGCTCCTCGACCAGCGGCTCGTGGCGGGGATCGGGAACATGTGGAAGGCCGAAGGCCTCTTCCTCTCCCGGGTCTCGCCGTGGGCGCGGCTGCGCGACGTCGACGACCGTACGCTCGAACACGTCCTTGCTACCACGGCGCGCGCCATGCGCGAGGGGGACCGCCGGCGCCGTGTCTATGGACGGAGCGGACGGCCGTGCCCGCGCTGCGGCACGCCGATCGAGTCCTGGCCGCAGGGCGACGACGCTCGGATCGCGTACTGGTGTCCGGCGTGCCAGCCGTTGCCGGAAACCGCGCCCGCTCGTGCGGGACGACCCACCCGGGACACGAGCGAGTCCCCCTCCGGCCACGTGAGGCCCCGCGAGCTGTAGCGCTCCCAGGCAGGAACGAAGCTCGCGGGCGCGTAACCGTCCGCGTGCTTTCGCACGCCCCGCGCTCGCCGTCTCTCCTTCGCGCCCTGCGCGCCTTCTGCCTGGGCGCCTTCTTCGAGCTCGGCGCCGAGCTCGAGGCGGGCGCCGAGCTACCCGTCTCGCTCGAGGAGCACGCGGCGCCCGGCCGGCCCACGCTCTACGAGTACCGGCCGCTCGTCGGCGCCTTCGTGGCGCTCCGGGCCGACCGCCTCGTGCTCCGTGAGGACGCGCGCGATGCGCTCGTCGCCCTGAAGGACGAGCCGGCGGCGGGGATCTTCGCCCGCGCCCACGTGGGCGAGCGAGCCGGTGAGGACGAGGCGCTCAGGCGGGCGGTCCTCGTGCCCCTGCTCACCCGGACCGCGGAAGGCTGCGGCGGGTTTGACTGGGACGACGGCGCGTTCGAGCGCGCCTACGCCGAGCTCGAGCGTTCGCTCTTCGGCACGACGCGCGTCTACACGGCGCTCGTGCCGCTCGTCGGCCTGACCGCCGGCGCCGAGAGTGAGCTCGGCCGCGGCATGCGCGCGCGCCCGGCAGCGAACGGCGAGATCGCCTCGATCTGGCCGGAGGCGACCCGCCTCCTCCCGCGCGACTTCGGCCGCGAGGTGGACCGGACGCTCGTGCTCGAGCTCGAGAGCACGCTCGAGTCGACGGCGTGTCTCGTCCCCGATGCGCCGGCCGAGGTCGCGCGCGCCGTCACGGCGCTTCGGCTCGCGACCGCCGGTGCGATCGCCGCCGGGCCCGTCATCTTCGAGCGCCTCGACTGGCGGCCCTACGGCGTCCGCCCGGTCCCGCCGGTCGCCGCACAGCTGCCCCCGGGCGAGCCGACGAGGCTCGATCCGTTCCGAGCGCGCCTCGTCGTCCAGTTGCAGCAGCGTCTTGCCGCCGGGGCGGACGCGGACGTGCTCGAGGCGCTCGACCGCTGGGAGCTCGCCCTCTTCCACGAGGGCCCGGTTCGCGCCGACGAGCTCCGGGAGGCGCTCGAGGTGCTCCTCGGCTGCGAGGAGGGAGCGTGGGCGGCGGCGATGCGAGCCGCCGTCCTCCTGGGCGAGAGCGGTCGGGAGCGCGAAGCCCTCGTCACCGCCCTCCGGGCCCTCGTCGACGGCGACGGACCGGGCTCGCGGGCGGAGGACGCGGTCCGCCGGGCGCTCGTCGAGACGCTTCTGCACGACTCGCGCATGGGCCTCGTGGCGTGCCTGGACGAGGTCCTGCTCGGCGTGCGTCCGCGCGCGCAGACCGCTGCGGGGCGCGTCGTCGCTACGGGATGAACGCGCGGGAGCTCGCGCGAGCCCGCCGCTGCCGCTCGCTGGCGGTCGCCGCCGGGCTGGGCCTCGTGCTCGCGCTCTTCTCCGCGCTCGATCGCACCTGGCCGTCTGTCGGGGTCGGGGTCGTGGGGGCGGTCGTCGCGGTCGTCGTCTTCCTCCGGACCTGCAGGCGCGACGCTCTCGGCACGCAATCCGGCGCGGGGCGCGACGATCCGTGACGTTCCGCGGGCGCCGCAGGCGTACGGTGAGGGGATGGAGGAGGCGCGAACGGTCCTCGAGCGGCTCGAGCGGATCGAACGCCTGCGTGCCGAGGGCGCTCCCCCCGCGGCGCTTCGCCTCGAACTGCGCTCGCTCCTCGCGGAAGGGGAGGCGTGGCTGGCGGTGGAGCCGACCGGCACGGAGCGAGCGCGCAAGCTCCTAGCGGACTGCCGGGCGCGGGCGAACGCCGCTCGTCCAGGTACAACCCTCCTCCCACTCGAAGCCGTTCGCTCTTCGCCCGAGCGCACATGACTCGGGACGTCGGTGCTCGTCGAAATGCTCGCTCGGCGGCACGAGCGGGCGTTCGCCCCGTTCTCCTACTGCCAGCCGGCGATCGTGGCGAGCGGCGCGTCCCACACGCGGTGGAAGGCGGGACCCAGCGGGGCGGGGCCGAACGGAACCGTTCCGATCGGCGGCGGCGCGTGGAAGTACTCCAGCTCGCCCCAGAACCCGGGGAAGGCGACCCACGGCGGCGGGCCGTCGCCGATCTCCCGCACCTCGAAGTCCTGGCCGAGCTGCCTCGCCTCCTTGACGGTGGTCGAGGCGGCGACGTCGGCCGGTAGCGGCAGCTGCGCTCGGGCGAAGAACGCGAGGACTTCCGGCGGCACACACGCCTGTTGGATCTCGTGCAGGCCCGCGTCGAAGTAGTTGGCATGCGACCCGAGCGCGACCCGCACGACGGCGTGCCGGCCTCTTCGCGGAGCCGCGTTCCAGCGGCGCACCTCGCCGGAGCAGTGCTGGCTGAGAGCGACGGCGACGGGGCGCTCGCCGGGGCCGAGAACGACGTTCACGACTTCCCAGTCGCCCTCGTGCGCCTGCCAGAGCGCACCGAGGGGCGCGAACGGGTAGCGGTAGACGTTCGCGTAGTAGAAGAGCCAGTACTGGAGAACCGTCTTCCGACCCTCCCTCGCCACCCGCCCGTAGACGAGGGCGTCGCGCGCATCGGACGCGGCCGCGACGTAGCACGCGAGGCCGCCGAGCGGCGCGCTCGGGGAGCAGTTCCGCTGGTTCAGCCGCCAAACCGGGGGGCTCGCCGTTGGAAGGGTGTCCGCCGTCGGCGCAGGATCGACGACGGTCCACGTGGTGGGGCTCGTCGCAACTTCGAGCGTCGAATCGCGGACGAACCGTTCGACGCTTGTCGGCCGGAACTCCTCGCCGGGGTGGAAGACAAGGATCGGCCGGTGCTTTGCGAGGAGCCGGTCGTCGGTGCTCGCACGCGCGCTTGCTGCGAACGCGAGCACGACGAGTGCAGCTGCCGCCACGCTGAGCGCGATCGCGAGAGGCGGGACAGGGCAGCCGACGCGTGTCGCGTGGCCGGACGTCCTCGACCGAGCTTCGATCGCAGCACCTCCTCGTCTGCCGGTTCCCGGTCGGCGGTTCACCGCTTGGACGACGATACGCGCCTGCTTCGCTAGGCACAACGCGGACGCACTCGGTCCCCCGGGGCAGCGCGCCGCGGGCTCCATCCGCGGGGCGCGGCCACGGCTAGGTACGTGCTGGTGTAGGCCGCCGGCGAGACCGTTTCGGTTGTCCCGGCGGGGGAACCGTCCGGGCTCGACTTCGACTCGAAAGACAGGAGGCGGTATGCGGAGGGAAGGTGCCCTCGGGCGCGAGCGGACGGACATCCAGCGGGCGGCGATGCTCTTCGGGATCGTGTTCGCGCTCGTCACGATCCTCGGGTTCATCCCGGGAATCACGACGGACTACGACCGGCTGACGACGTTCGACGACGTGGGAGCGAAGGTGCTCGGCCTCTTCGGCGTGAACGTGCTCGAGAACATCGTGCACGGCCTCTACGCGGTGGCCGGTTTCGCGGCGGCAGCAAGCTGGGCGGCCTCGAAGAACTACTTCATCTGGGGCGGCGTGGTCTACATCGCGATCTGGATCTACGGGCTCGTGATCGACCTCCAGAGCTCGGCCAACTTCATCGGCGTCAACACGGCCGCGAACTGGCTGCACTTCCTGCTCGGCGTGGCGATGATCGCGATCGGCTTCCTGCTCAGCCGACGCGTCGTCGCCGATAGCCCGGCGCGCGCGTAGGGCAGCGGTCGCCGAGCATCCGCAGAAGGGCGGGCGAAGGCCCGCCCTTCTCGTTCGCCCTTCCTCGCGGTAGGGGCGGGGCGGAAGGATTGTGCTAGCCTCACCCGAAAGGGGCTCCGTGAGCCTTCTGAACCACCTCTCGCGTCCGCTCGACGGGACGTCCTCACAAGGAGCGACTTTGGGGCAGGTCATCGCGCTGGCCAACCAGAAGGGTGGCGTGGCCAAGACGACCACCACGCTCAACCTCGCCGTCGCGTTCAAGGAGCTCGGCCACGAGGTTCTCATCGTCGACCTCGATCCCCAGGGGAACCTGACGATGAGCCAGGGGATGAACCCGGATGACGTGCAGCGGTCGATGTTCGACGTGCTCGTCCGCTCGGTGCCGATCCAGGACGTGATCCACCGCGCCGAGGTCGACATCGCCGTCTCCTCGATCGACCTTGCGGGCGCCGAGCTGGCCCTCTCGAGCATGATCGGGCGCGAGCGCGCGCTCCAGAAGGCGATGCTTCCCGTGCGGGGGAGCTACGACTACGTCCTCGTCGACACGCCTCCCTCGCTCGGGCTCCTGACCATCAACGCGCTCACGGCGGCGGACGCCGTCATCGTGCCCGTCCAGTGCGAGTACCTCTCGCTCCGCGGGCTCGTCCAGCTCGAGGGAACGCTCTCGATGATTCGCGAGAACCTGAACCCGACGGTCGAGATCCGCGGGATCTTGCCCACGATGTACGACTCGCGCACGCTGCACTCGCGCGAGGCGATCGAGATGCTGAAGGAGAGCTTCGGCGACCTCGTCTTCGAGACGCGGATCCGCAAGACGATCCGGTATGCCGAGGCACCCGTCCAGGGCTCGTCCGTGCTCAAGTACGACCCGAGCGGGCAAGCGGCCGAGGCCTACCGGCAACTCGCGAAGGAGGTGCTCAATGGCGCGTCAGCGCGCGCGCGCGAGCATGCGTGAGGGCCCGCTCGCCGAGCTCTTCAAGGCGACGGAGGCGGCCCAGCGCCAGACGGAGAAGGCCGAGCGCGAGGCGCCGGCTCTCGATGCGCCCACCGTCGAGCACGTCGGCCCGGTCGCAGAGGAGGAAGCGCCGCCGGCGCCGCGCGACTCAGCGGCCCCGCCCGCCGCCCCCGACCGGGGCCCGCTTGTGAGCGGCGCGCGGGAGCGCGCCCCCGCGGCGCGCTGGGCCGAGCCCGCGGCGCGCATCCGCCGCGCCCCGCGTCCGGAATCGGCAGCCTACTTGGCGGTGATCCGCGTCGTCGGCGTGGGCGGAGGCGGCCTCAACGCGGTCAATCGGATGATCGAGGCGGGGATCTCCCAGGTCGAGTTCGTCGCGGTCAACACGGACATCCAGCAGCTGCGGGCGTCTGACGCCCCGATCAAGCTCCACATCGGGCGCGAGCTCACGCAGGGGCTCGGCTCGGGAGCGCAGCCCGAGGTCGGCCGCCGCGCCGCCGAGGAGGCGTACGACCAGGTGAAACACGTCCTGCGCGGCTCCGACATGGTCTTCATCACGGCGGGCGAGGGAGGCGGCACCGGCTCCGGCGCCGCGCCGGTGGTCGCCCGGATCGCGCGCGAGCTCGGCGCGCTGACCGTAGGGATCGTGACCACGCCGTTTCGGTTCGAGGGGTCGCGCCGGCGCAAGCAGGCGGAGGAGGGCGTCGAA
The DNA here is from genome assembly GCA_014534155.1 of Thermoleophilia bacterium. Next base: position 6,131 of record JACVSB010000011.1, on the reverse strand, counting down.
GCGCTCCGCGCCGTCTGCGACACCGTGATCGTCATTCCGAACGACCGCCTGCTGGAGGTGCTCGACCGTTCGACGTCGATGCTCGAAGCCTTCCGCGTGGCCGACGACGTGCTGCGCCAGGGCGTGCAGGGGATCTGCGACCTCATCACGACGCCCGGCCTCATCAACCTCGACTTCGCCGACGTGCGGACGGTGATGAGCGACGCCGGAACCGCTCTCATGGGAATCGGGTTCGCCACCGGCGAGAACCGGGGGCGCGAGGCAGCAGAGCGGGCGCTTCGCTCGCCCCTCATCGAGACGGAGATCGTCGGCGCGCGGGGCATCCTGCTCTCGATCGCAGGCGGCGAGGACCTGACGCTGATCGAGGTAAACGAGGCCGCCGAGACGATCCGAGGCGCTGCGACCGAGGAGACGAACATCATCTTCGGCGCCACGATCGACGAGCGCCTGGCCGGCCAGGTCTGGGTGACCGTGGTGGCGACCGGGATCGGGAGGGAAGCACCGCGCGGCAGGGTCTCGCAGGCGCCCGCGCGCGCCGAGCCCGCGCCCCGGCGCGACGAGACGCTCGAGCCGCCGAGCTTCCTGCGCTCCTAGCCGCGCCGGGGGCGTTTTCGCCGGCCGGTTACGCTCTTTCCATGAAGGGCGCGGTCGCCGCCGGCCACCCTCTCACCGCGGAGGCGGGGGCGCGCGCGCTCGCGGAGGGCGGGAATGCGGTCGATGCGGCGGTCGCCGCCGTCTTCGTCTCCTGGGTCACCGAGAGCCCGCTCACCGGCCCGGGAGGCGGGGGCTTCATGCTCGTCCACCGGGCGCGGGACCGGAGCGAGCGGCTGCTCGACTTCTTCGTCGCAGTCCCGGGACAGGGCCTTCCCGTCGGTTCGCGCGCCGAGATGGCGGTCGCCGACGTCACGTTCGCGCCGGGAAACGTCCAGCGCTTCCTCGTCGGAGGACCGTCGTGCGGAGTCCCGGGAGCCGTGGCGGGCGTCGCAGAGGCCCACGCTGCCTACGGGCGTCTTCCGTGGGGGAAGCTCGTCCGCCCCGCCGTCGAGCTCGCCCGCTCGGGCGTCGAGCTGAGCCCCGTCCAGGCCTCGCTGCACGAGATCCTCGGCCCGATCCTGCGCTGGGGCGCCGAGACGCGACGCATCTACGGCGACGCTGCCGCGAAAGCCGGCGAGCGGCTCCGCATGGAAGACCTGGCGGCCACCCTCGAGCTCCTCGCCGAGGAGGGGCCGTCCGTCTTCTACCGCGGCGAGCTGGCGCGGGCGCTGGTCGAGTGCGTGCAGGGAGAAGGCGGCCTCCTCACCGAGCGCGACCTCGATTCCTACCGGGTCATCCGCCGCGTGCCCGTCCGGACCGGCTTCCGCGGGCACGACTTCGTCTCCAACCCTCCTCCGTCGTCGGGGGGCGTGCTGATCGCCTACGCGCTGCGGATCCTCGAGCGCCTCGGGCCGGCACCGCGCGCGGAAACGGCGGCCGCGTACACGCAGATCGCGGAGGTCATGCGCGAGGCGGCGCGCGCGCGCGACCGCACGTTCGGCCGAGGCCTCTACCGGGGCGGCCTCGCCGCGCGCCTGCTCGCCGAGGAAACGGTCGAGAGTGCGGCAAGCCGGATCGTCCGGGGCCCCGGCTCCTCGAAACCGGAGGCGGCCGGTCTGCCGTCCACGACGCACGTGAGCGCCGTTGACGAGGCGGGCAACGCGGTCTCCGTCTCGATCTCGACCGGGGCCGGTTCCGGCGTCGTCGTTCCGGGAACCGGCGTGCACCTGAACAACATGCTGGGCGAGGAGGACCTGGTCAGCCCGGGTGGACGGTTCCGCGCCCCCGGAGCTCGGCTGACGAGCATGATGTCCCCCTCGCTCGTCCTCCGTGGCGGAGAGCCGGTGCTCGTCGTCGGGAGCGCGGGATCCGCGCGCCTGCGCGGAGCGGTCCTCCAGATCGTCGTCAACGCCGTCGAGCACGGGATGCCGGTCGGGGAGGCGATCCGGGCACCGAGGATCCACCTGGACGGCGCGCGCCTCCACCTCGAGGGCGGGGTCGACGCCGCCGTCGCCGACGAGCTGGAACGGTCGGGGTACGACGTGGTTCGCTGGGCGGAGCCGAACGTGTTCTTCGGCGGGGCCTCGGCCGTCGCCCGAGAGGAAGCGCGCCTTGCCGCCGCGGGTGACCCGCGCCGGGGCGGGGCCGGTGTGGTCGTCGCATGAGCCGGGTGCGCTTCCGGGTTCGCCGCGCCGAACCGGGCGACGCTGCCGAGCTCGTCGCGCTCGCACGAGCTGTCGGCTCCGAGCCTGAGGGGTGGCTCGTCACGAACGGAGCCTGGCGAACCGCGTCCGAGGAGCGGCGCTACCTACGGGCAATTCGCGGCTCCCCGCATGCCGCCGTGTTCGTCGTCGACACGCCGGACGGCATCATGGGCCGTCTCTCGGTCGGTCGCGACCCGCACCCGGCGAGCGGCCACGTCGCGGATCTCGGGATCATGGTCGCGCATGGTTTTCGACGCCGCGGCGCAGGCTGGGCCCTCATGGAGGCCGCCGAGGAGTGGGCGCGCTCGGTCGGTGTTCGCAAGCTCGAGCTGCACGTCTTTCCGTACAACGTGGCTGCGATCGGGCTCTACGAGCGGCTCGGGTACCGCAGGGAGGGACTCCGCCGCGGCCACTACCTCCGCGGGCGGGAGTACGTGGACGCGGTGCTCATGGCGAAGGACGTCGTGTGAGGAGGGCCGCCGCCACGGCCGGTGCCCTGGTCGTTCTCGCCGCGAGCTGCGGCGGCGTCGACGAAGCGGAGCGAGGCGCCGCGATCGCCGCCGCGCGCGCCGCGTACGAGAAGGCCGAGCTCGAGGGGACCGACTTCTCGCGCGGCCCGTGCCTCGCCGATCCGCTCCCGCCGCCTGCCGACGACTGGGTCGCGGACGTCGCGCACGATCCGCGGACCAAGGTCGACGGCGACCCGGCGAACCAGTGCGCCGCGTACCGGAGCGGCAAGGCCGGGCACTTCGTCGAGCTCGATCCCAACGGCGACCTCATCCGCGCGGAGTGAGCGAAAGCCTGGAGCCGGAGCGGGGGTCGCTCGTCCTCGAGGACGAGGAGGCTCGCGAGGACGAGGCCCTCTGGACGGACGAGGGCTCCGAGGATCACGCCGGCTGGTTCTGCGTCAGCACCGATCCCTTCCCGTGCCCGGCCGCCGGGTGCACGTTCGTGGCGGAGTTCATGACCGCCGCTCACCTCATCCTCGTGTGGGAGGAGCGCGACGACCCGAACCTGCTCCGGCATGCGCAGCGCGCGAAGGAGGTCATGCGCAACCCCAAGATCGTGGTCTACCGCCCGGAGTTCGGCCCCAGCGCGTCGTACTACGCCTGGGAGGCGGCGGGACGGCCGGTCCACGGCGTCCGCCGATAGTCCTTCCGCCGCGGGCTAGAGCGCCTCGACGCGTCCGTTCGAGCTCGCGCGCTCGCGGATCTCGCGCTCGCGCGCGACCGCGCGGGCGGCGCGCTCGAGAAGGGGGACGAGGCGGACGAGCCGCTCGCGCTCGGAGCGCAGCTCGAGGAGCGTCTGCTTGACGCTCGTCCCCAGGTCGATGCGCGCTGCGATCTGGAACGCGAGCTCGTCGGCTTCGCGGTCGAGCTCGTCGAGCTCCGCCGCCGCCGCGACGACGACCCGATCGTACGCGTCGAGGCAGCGCGCCCGCTCCTCGGACGCGGGCTCGTCTGCCTCGTCCTCGAGCTCGGCGACCTCGGCCGTCGCAAAGGTGCGCCCCTCGGTCCGGTCGAGGATGCGAAAGCGGGTTCTCCCCTCGACCACGACGTTCAGGCGGCCGTCGGGAAAGCGCTCGAGGACCTCGACCACGGCTGCCCGCGTGCCCACGTCGCGCATGCCCTCGTCGTCGGTCAGCACGAGCCCGAAGGGGACGTCCTCGTCGAGGCACTCCCCGACCAGCTCCCGATAGCGCGGCTCGAAGATGTGCAGGGGAGCCCTCTCTCCCGGGACGAGGACGAGCGGAAGCGGGAAGAGCCCGATCTCGTCCATGGCGCGAAAGGGTAAAGGCACCCGGGTCGAGCCGGAAGGCGGCCGAGCCCGGCGTCGCGTAGCCGCCGGCCGCTTCGGACGGAGCTCGGACTAAGCTCCGCGCCGATGGAGGCGCTCTTTCGACCGGCCATCGCCGACCTCGTCCCGTACGAGCCGGGGAAGCCGGTCGAGGAGGTCCGACGGGAACTCGGGCTCGAGCGCGTGGTCAAGCTGGCCTCGAACGAGGGGCAGTTCGGGCCGCTTCCGGCCGCACGGGTGGCGATCGCGCGCGGCCTCGCAGACCTGAACCGCTACCCGGACGGCGGCGCGTACGCGCTCGTCGGCGCGCTCGCCGAGGAGCACGGAGTCGAGCGGGAGGAAATCGCGGTCGCCTCGGGCGCCGACGCCGTGGTCATGTACCTCTCGCTCGCGGTGCTCGACCCCGGCGACGAGATCGTGTGCGGGTGGCCGTCCTTCCCGACGTACGTGCTCGACGCGATCAAGATGGGGGCGACGCCCGTCCGCGTGCCGCTCACGGAGGACACCTACGACCTCTCGGCGCTCCTCGACGCGGTGACGCCGCGGACGAAGATCGTCTACGTAGCGAACCCGAACAACCCGACCGGCACGATGGTCGGGCGGGAGGAGCTGGACGCGTACTTCCGGCGGGTCCCGGAGCATGTCCTGACCGTCCTCGACGAGGCGTACTTCGAGTACGTCTCCGAGCCGGACTACCCGGACGGTATCGAGGAGTACCTGAAGCGAGGCGGCCGCCGTGTGCTCGTCCTGCGCACGTTCTCGAAGATCTACGGTCTCGCCTCCCTGCGCGTCGGCTACGGGGTCGGCCCCGGGGAGGTCGTCCGCGCGCTCAAGAAGGTGCGAAACGCCTTCGACGTGACCCAGCCCGCCCAGGACGCGGCGGTCGCGAGCCTGGGCGAGGAGAGCGAGATCGCGCGCCGGCGGCGGGCGACTGCCGAGGAGCGGAGCCGGCTCGAGCGCGCCTGTGCGCACCTCCCGGTCCGCGTCGGCCGCCGCCCCGTCGGAAACTTCCTCTACCTCGACACCGGGCACGACGCGGCGCCGCTCTTCGAGGCCCTCCTTCGCGAAGGCGTGATCGTGCGCCCGCTGGGGCCGTTCGGCGCTCCGACGGCGATCCGGGTCACCGTCGGCACGCCGGAGGAGGACGACGTGTTCGCGCACGCGCTCTCGCGCTGCCTCGCTGTCGCGCGGGGGCCGGTGTAGGACGACCGTGTAGACGTGGCCGCCTGGACGGGCGAGTCGCTCCTCGCGGGCGTGCGCGGGGGCGACCGGCGAGCGCTTGCGCGGGCGATCACGCTCGTCGAGGACGGCGACGAGCTCGCGTACGAGCTCGTGCGCGCGCTGTACCCGCACACGGGCCGCGCGTACGTCGTCGGGCTCACCGGGCCTCCGGGCGTGGGCAAGTCGACCCTCGCGAGCGCCCTGATCCGGCACGTCCGGCGGAGCGGAACGACCGTGGGCGTGATCTCCGTCGACCCCTCGAGCCCGTTCACCCAGGGGGCACTCCTGGGCGACCGGATCCGGCTCGCCGACCACTTCCTCGACCACGACGTGTTCATCCGCTCGATGGGAACGCGCGGCCACTTCGGCGGCGTCGCCGAGGCGACGCTCCAGGCGGCGCTCGTGCTCGATGCCGCCGGGAAGGAGCTCCTCCTCGTCGAGACCGTGGGGACGGGACAGAGCGAGGTCGAGATCGCCGGGATCGCGGACACGACGGTTCTGGCCCTCATGCCAGGCTCGGGCGACTCGATCCAGGCCCTCAAGGCGGGAATCATGGAGATTCCCGACGTGATCGTCGTGAACAAGCGCGACCACCCGGCGGCTGGGACGATGGTCCAGGAGGTCCGCTCCATCGTGTCGCTGGAGCGGGACCGCGGGTGGCGGCCGCCCGTCGTCACGACGGAGGCGCTGCGGGGTGAGGGGATCGAGGAGCTCTGGGAGGGGATCCTTGAGCACCGCCGCCATCTCGAGGGGGGCGGCCTCCTCGCTGCCCAGCGCGCACGGAACCTCGCGGCCGAGGTGTTCGCGCTCGCGAGCTCACGGGCAAAGCAGCACCTGGAGCGAGCCGTCGCCACCGACGAGGAGCTGCGACGGCTG